>NZ_JADEXR010000273.1 GCF_015206995.1 aff. Roholtiella sp. LEGE 12411
CGTAAACGTAAAATGTTCGTCAGACTGCTGGGTAATAATCCAGTCAGAACCTTGAAAACTGCATAAGTAACGCGAAATTAGCAGGTAGACATAGACATTACTGTTAGTAATGAAAGTGTTCATCATGTAAACACCAATTGTTTGAGTGGTCAAGCTAATAAGGGCTTACGGTGGATACCTAGGCACACAGAGGCGATGAAGGACGTGGTTACCGACGATATGCTCCGGGGAGTTGGAAGCAAACATTGAGCCGGAGATTTCCGAATGGGGCAACCCTTAATACTACCTGCTGAATATATAGGCAGGAGAGAGCCAACCCAGCGAACTGAAACATCTTAGTAGCTGGAGGAAGAGAAATCAATTTAGAGATTCCCTAAGTAGTGGTGAGCGAAAGGGGAAGAGCCTAAACCAAAGGGTTTACCTTTTGGGGTAGTGGGACAGCGATATCGAATCTAGCGGTTAGGCGAAGCAGCTAAATACTGCACCAAAGAAGGTGAAAGTCCTGTAGTCGAAAACTTAAGGATAGTAGCTGAATCCCGAGTAGCATGGGGCACGAGGAATCCCATGTGAATCAGCGAGGACCACCTCGTAAGGCTAAATACTACTGTGTGACCGATAGTGAACCAGTACCGCGAGGGAAAGGTGAAAAGAACCCCGGAAGGGGAGTGAAATAGAACATGAAACCGTAAGCTTACAAGCAGTGGGAGGACGATTTAACGTCTGACCGCGTGCCTGTTGAAGAATGAGCCGGCGACTTATAGGCACTGGTAGGTTAAAGCGAGAATGCTGGAGCCAAAGCGAAAGCGAGTCTGAACAGGGCGATAATCAGTGTTTATAGACCCGAACCCTGGTGATCTAACCATGGCCAGGATGAAGCTTGGGTAACACCAAGTGGAGGTCCGCACCGACCGATGTTGAAAAATCGGCGGATGAGTTGTGGTTAGGGGTGAAATGCCAATCGAACCAGGAGCTAGCTGGTTCTCCCCGAAATGTGTTGAGGCGCAGCGGTAACGATTATATCTGGGGGGTAAAGCACTGTTTCGGTGCGGGCTGGGAGACCGGTACCAAATCGAGACAAACTCTGAATACCCAGAGCACACGTTGCCAGTGAGACGGTGGGGGATAAGCTTCATCGTCAAGAGGGAAACAGCCCAGACCACCAGCTAAGGTCCCCAAATCATCGCTAAGTGATAAAGGAGGTGAGAGTGCTAAGACAACTAGGAGGTTTGCCTAGAAGCAGCCACCCTTGAAAGAGTGCGTAATAGCTCACTAGTCAAGCGCTCTCGCGCCGAAAATGAACGGGGCTAAGCGATGTACCGAAGCTGTGGGATTGATCTATCGATTAATCGGTAGGGGAGCGTTCCGTCGTAGGTAGAAGCAGTAGCGGCAAGCAGCTGTGGACGAAACGGAAGTGAGAATGTCGGCTTGAGTAGCGCAAACATTGGTGAGAATCCAATGCCCCGAAACCCTAAGGGTTCCTCCGCCAGGTTCGTCCCCGGAGGGTTAGTCAGGTCCTAAGGCGAGGCCGAACGGCGTAGTCGATGGATAACGGGTTAACATTCCCGTACTGACTTAGAGTTGTGCAGAGGGACGGAGAAGGTGAATGTCAGCCGGATATTGGTTCCCGGTTCAAGCGTCAAGATGTTGAGAGACGGAGAAAACGTCTTGAGTTGAGGCGTGAGTACGACCTACTACGGTGGGGAAGTGGCATAATCTAGCTTCCAAGAAAAGCTCTAAACACGTTAACTCTAAGTTACCTGTACCCGAAACCGACACAGGTAGGGAGGTTGAGAATACCAAGGGGCGCGAGATAACTCTCTCTAAGGAACTCGGCAAAATGGCCCCGTAACTTCGGAAGAAGGGGTGCCCACTGTAACAGGTGGGTCGCAGTGAAGAGATCCAGGCGACTGTTTACCAAAAACACAGGTCTCCGCAAAGTCGAATGACGCAGTATGGGGGCTGACGCCTGCCCAGTGCCGGAAGGTTAAGGAAGTCGGTCAGGGGGAAACCTTGAAGCTGGCGACCGAAGCCCCGGTGAACGGCGGCCGTAACTATAACGGTCCTAAGGTAGCGAAATTCCTTGTCGGGTAAGTTCCGACCCGCACGAAAGGCGTAACGATCTGGATGGTGTCTCAGAGAGAGACTCGGCGAAATAGGAATGTCTGTGAAGATACGGACTACCTGCACCTGGACAGAAAGACCCTATGAAGCTTTACTGTAGCCTGGAATTGTGTCCGGGCTTCGCTTGCGCAGGATAGGTGGGAGGCGTTGAGATATTCCTTGTGGGGAATATGGAGCCAACGGTGAGATACCACTCTGGCGAAGCTAGGATTCTAACCCGCTCCCATTATCTGGGAGGGGAACAGTTTCAGGTGGGCAGTTTGACTGGGGCGGTCGCCTCCTAAAAGGTAACGGAGGCGCGCAAAGGTTCCCTCAGCACGCTTGGAAACCGTGCGGCGAGTGTAAAGGCATAAAGGGAGCTTGACTGCAAGAGTGACATCTCGAGCAGGTACGAAAGTAGGCCTTAGTGATCCGACGGCGCAGAGTGGAATGGCCGTCGCTCAACGGATAAAAGTTACTCTAGGGATAACAGGCTGATCTCCCCCAAGAGTCCACATCGACGGGGAGGTTTGGCACCTCGATGTCGGCTCATCGCAACCTGGGGCGGAAGTACGTCCCAAGGGTTGGGCTGTTCGCCCATTAAAGCGGTACGTGAGCTGGGTTCAGAACGTCGTGAGACAGTTCGGTCCATATCCGGTGCAGGCGCAAGAGCATTGAGAGGAGCCTTCCTTAGTACGAGAGGACCGGGAAGGACGCACCGCTGGTGTACCAGTTATCGTGCCAACGGTAAACGCTGGGTAGCCAAGTGCGGAGCGGATAACCGCTGAAAGCATCTAAGTGGGAAGCCCACCTCAAGATGAGTGCTCTCACTACTAAAAGTAGGTAAGGTCACGGGCAGAACACCCGTTCATAGGCGGTAGGTGGAAGTGCAGTAATGTATGTAGCCGAGCCGTGCTAACAGACCGAGGGCTTGACCTCTACATAATTCGTAATTCGTAATTCGTAATTCGTAATTATGAATTACTGGTTATGAAAACATTTGGTTTCGCGTTACTGTGCAGTCTTCAGGGTTGCTGTTAAGTTCGTCATTTCTAATTCTTCAATT
>NZ_JADEXR010000274.1 GCF_015206995.1 aff. Roholtiella sp. LEGE 12411
GGGGCATGGGGCATGGGGCAGTAGTATTCTCCCTCATCTGCTCCACTCCTCCACTGCCCTACTGCCCTACTGCCCCATTGCTCAAAAAGTGGTAATTATACAGAGAAATAAGGCTTCAGTCCACTCAACGACTGCGCCGTAGGTATCTCCAGTATGTCCGCCTAATTTGTGATTGAACCACGCACCAGTGAGAGTGGCGATCGCAATCCCTGCAACAGTCATGCCCAATACTGAAAATAGGCGCTTTTTATCTATTAGTAAAAGTAAACTACTCAAACCTATTAGTAATAACAGTCCCGGTAAAACATCCTTGTAAGAACGAATGGCTTGTTTGTGAAACGCACCTTTACCCGTTGGTTTGAGATAAGGATATCGGGCGATCGCTAATTGTTGTCCCCAGCGCCCCCACCCGCAAGTAGCCATCAACACTAGCCAACGGTTTTCTGGTATATCCGTTAAGGCTGTTGTTTTTAGTAGCAATATGGCGATCGCTGCCATTGCCCCAAACGCACCTGTGGCACTATCTGCCATCACCTCCAGTCGTCTTTTTGGATCGCCTACTGCCAACCCATCAGCAGTATCCATTGCCCCATCTAAGTGTAATCCTCCAGTAATGGCAATCCAAACACATATCACCAAGGCACTACGTGTTAATACGCTCATCCCCAGATAATTCATCCCTCCATCCAATAACCCTAAAATTCCGCCAATCATCAACCCTACAAGCGGAGCAAAACGCGCCACGCCCCGAAAGTCCAACACCTGCAAATTCGGTAGCGGAATAGCAGTGTAAAATATGATGCTAGCTGCCAGATTTAATAGTAGTTTTTTCCACCACGATTGCTGTTTAGTCATAGTTGGCATCCCTGTAATACTTAGTTGCACACATGTTGACTAAGCGTTAAACGGAAATGGAAAATTCTACGCCTTTAACCTTTTCTCTTTTCTCTTTAAACCCAAAAATATTGGGTAATTACCACATACTTCAATTAAAGCTTTAGATAAGATTTACTTGTATGAAAGATTGTCTCTAAAAATTTTGTTATGCTGTTCTCAGTGAAACCCAAAAAAATGTAGGTATATTTTTTTACAGTTTACAAATAACTCAAAAAACCACAATTCCATCAGTGATCTTTTTGTTTTATATTCTTTAACTAAGAACTTACTCAGAACGTTAGACGATCGCCCTACAAAATTGATATTTTTTTAAATGTAGGGATTCAACAAGCTGTTCAATTGAATGTTTAGCTGTGTTGTCGCGCTCCTTCGCTCAATTGCTATTTCCTTATGAGTCACCATCTACCCGACACCAGGATACCAGCTCCGTGCATCGTTAACACGGGCATCATTGTGAATAAGCTCGACATGCGGCGATTGCTAGCTGATTTAGGTCGAGTCCACTACATCTACACCCACGGAGAGAAGCTACTGAGCGAGGGTGAAGGGGATGTGATGGAAGTCTTTGCTAATCCGCAAAGATCTACCTTAGTCGCTAACAATGCACTATATCTGAATGTTTTTAGTTTTGATTACCTAGAACTAAAACAATCACCGCAACAAGAAACCTACCTCGATTTGATGCAAGAAGGCGTGTGTCTGCGGCTGATTCCTCACTCGACCCCCCTGCAAGAGCGACGTGACCGGAGCTTAAATGTCAGCGCCATAGAGGCAATGATGGAGCAAGTACTCTCAGCCAGATGGGATGCGGAAATTGACGACGACTGTTCTGATTCTTTCTAAATAGCAACTGATAGAGCATATACTTTGAGAGTTGGTAATAGGTTACTAGTGAGTACTTAAGTGTTTACTAACAAGCAATTACCAGTTTTTATGTTTGTCCGTAATTTAGCGAAATCACATTAACTTTGCCTTGAGTGCCAATTTTTCTTTTCAACGTCTTGCTCAATGTAGTCAGACAAAAGCTAGAGCCGGAGTGTTTTTCACTCCTCATGGTCTTGTAGAAACCCCTAGATTTATGCCAGTTGGGACGCTGGCAAATGTTAAAACTATCACCCCATCTCAGCTACGGGAAACTGGGGCGCAGATGATATTATCCAATACCTATCATCTCCACTTGCAACCAGGGGAAGCAATTGTAGCTGGGGGTGGTGGACTGCATAAATTTATGGGTTGGAATGGGCCGATGCTCACCGATTCCGGTGGGTTTCAGGTCTTCAGCTTGAGCGAAATGCGAAAAATTTCTGAAGAAGGGGTAATATTTCGCTCACCCCATGATGGACAAATAATTAACTTGACACCAGAGCGCTCCATCGAGATTCAGAATACTTTAGGGGCTGATGTGATCATGGCATTTGATGAATGTCCGCCCTACCCAGCCAGTCGTCAAGAGGTGGAAACTGCAACTGAGCGCACTTACCGCTGGCTAGAACGCTGTATGGTAGCTCATCAAAGTAGTGAGCAGGCGTTGTTTGGGATTGTGCAGGGAGGCGTATATCTAGATTTGCGCTCCCGTGCAGCTGAGGCTTTAGCTAAGTTGGATCTCCCTGGATATGCCATTGGTGGTGTAAGTGTGGGAGAACCGCCAGAATTGATGGCGCAAATTGTCCAAGTAACAGCGCCGCTTCTACCACCTGAAAAGCCGCGTTACTTGATGGGCGTGGGTACTTATCGAGAAATGGCGATCGCCATCGCATCTGGTATAGATTTATTTGACTGCGTGATTCCTACCCGCTGGGCCAGACATGGCACAGCAATAGTCCAAGGCGATCGCTGGAATCTCAAAAATGCTAAGTTTCGTGAAGATTTCACACCATTAGATGAAACCTGTCCCTGCTACACTTGCCAAAATTTCAGCCGTGCTTACATATCTCATTTAGTGCGATCGCAGGAAATATTAGCTTACACGTTGTTGAGTATTCACAACATCACCGAACTAATTCGCTTCACCCAAAAAATTCGAGAAGCAATTTTAGGCGATCGTTTTATTGCAGAATTTGGACACTGGCTAAGCAAAGCAGACGGAGCAAAGGAGTGGGAGAGTGGGAGACAAGGGAGAGTGGGAGAGTGAGAGAGTGGGGGGAGATCAAAGACGGGATACAAGCCAGGAATATGTGGGAGAGTGGGAGAGTGGGAGACAAGAAAGACAAGAGGTCTAATAAATAACTACTGCCCCATGCCCCATGCCCAATGCCCCATGCCC
>NZ_JADEXR010000275.1 GCF_015206995.1 aff. Roholtiella sp. LEGE 12411
TTCCCCATCCCCCACCCTTTTATGGGTGGAGTTTTTCATCGGCAAATTGGCAACACCTGGAAAATTAGCTGTGTTAGCTTTAGCAGAATACAAGGTGTATTTGCACTTTCAAGCTATTTGGACGGGCTTCAACCCGTCTTTATTTATCGCTCTCCTCATGATCGATATCCAGCAGAGGAATAAGCACCAAGGGGAAGTCGAGGAGCAGGCAAAGAAAATAATTAATGATCCTTGACCCTTGGGTGCAATATTGTTAAATGAAAGCTATGTCTGGTTTCAACTTTCAAATATCGCTCTTGCAAAGGTTGCCATTGCTGCCATGACTGGTAACGATTTTCGCTAAACAAAGTAGCAAGCGTAGGTAGATGAGTGTGAATGTCTGACTTAAAGATATCCGCGAGCCACTCATTTAAAACCACGCTATCTTGCATCGTACCCAAAATTTCTTGGATATTTTTCACCTCTGTAAGATAAGCCCCGTAAGACTCACCATATAAGTCAGTAAATAACTCCATCTGGTAACGTATGCGTTTGGCTTCTTTTCGCAAACTATGAAGACTTTCGCCTTGCTCTGTCAATTGTTTTTCTATCTTTTCTGGTTTCCAGTCTGTCTGAATTGTCACCTCAGATTCTACAAATTGGGTGCCAACTAGCCAACCAGGATGCAGCAAGAAACTACTAACTTCCGGTAAAAGTAAATCTGGTAGTACTTGCTGAATTGCAACCGATGCTAAAGGTTGATAATTGGGTTTATCCAACCACTCGTCCAATTCCTCTTTTAGGGATTTGTAAGGTTCATTCTTTAAGGTTTTTTGCACATTCGAGAATACATCTTCACGCTGTTTCGCTAAAGCAGTGAAAGCTGTTTGCAAATATTGCTGTTCTTTGCGGGGTAAATTTGGTTTGTAATTCGTTTCCAAAGTTTCTTTTAGCACGTCTAAATCTCGGAGATTACCAAGACTACGGGCTATCTTACCAATATTTTTATCGGTAACTGGTTTTGGCAAATCCAACGCTAGACCCAAGCTACTAACAACAGTGCGTAGGCGACGCATTCCCACTCGCATTTGGTGCAATGCTTCTGGATCTTCATCTTTCTTGACTGCTTTTTCCCACTTCAAGGTTTTCTTTAAGTGTTTTTGAATCGCTTCGTAGGCGTAGTCGCCGAGAGTTTTTACTGTGGGCTTGGTGGCTAATTCCATAATTGATTTTTGATGAAATAGCTAAACAGGTCATTGCATAATAACATTAGTTAAAAATTTACATGTATGTTTTGAGATTTATTTTTAATCCAGTCATGATTGCGAAGTATTACAACTCTTGATGCTTGTTATTTATAGAGAAAAATGCAAATCTATCAGAGGTATAAATAGAAATATTACTATTGCCAGTTACATATAAATTATGGTTTATGAGTAGTGCTGTTTACTGAGTAGCAAATAAAACACAAAACCAGAATAATTAACATCTTCGCAATCATAGAGATCATGTAACATGTCTAACTCACGTTTGATCAATCAAGTTCTCCTAACTTTTGGTAATTCTTTTAAAGAACATAGAGAAGATTTATCAGCAGTATTGCTAACTAACCAAAAAGATTTATGGTTTGGGTCAGATGAAACCTCAACTATTGAACGTCTATCTTTGGTTGAGGCTGATAAAACTACTGATCACCAACAATTTCGGGTAGCAGAATTTATCAGTTTACCTGCACCAGAAGACCAAGAAATTGATATTGAAGGGCTTGCTTATACAGATTATTACTTATGGTTTGTTGGTTCTCATAGCTACAAGCGCAAAAAAACCAAATCCGATAATACCGATGTAAAAAATTTAAAAAGGCTGGCAAAAACTGAATCAGAACCCAATCGTTACCTCTTAGGACGCATTCCTTTGATAGATGGTAAGTTATTCTCATCTTACCCACATCCTCAAAATCCCAATGTGCTGTTAAGTGCTGCTAAATTGGAAGTTAATAACCAGGGGAACTTGCTGATGGCAGCTTTAGCAAATGATCCCCATTTGGGATTGTTCGTTAAGACAGGAATTCCTGGAAAGGATAACGGCTTTGATATTGAAGGAATAGCTATTTATCAAAACCGCATTTTTCTAGGTCTGCGTGGCCCTGTATTACGGGGTTGGGCTGTGGTGCTGGAAATTGAACTAAAAGATTCCAGCCCTGGACTCTTGACATTGGAGCAAATTGGAGAGGTGAACGAAGTATATAAAAAGCATTTTGTTTGGTTGAATGGTTTGGGAATTCGGGATTTGTGTGTAGATGGAACAAACTTATTAATCTTAGCCGGGCCGACGATGGATTTAGATGGGCCTGTGCAAGTTTATCGCTGGATAAATGGCGTGAATTTGCGGGAAAATGTCTTCAGCAATCCAGAGTTTGTACAAGATATTCCCTATGGAAATCGTGAAGATCATGCTGAGGGAATGACGCTTTTTCAAGATGCAGTTGGCATACCTTCATTATTGGTAGTTTATGACTCTCCGGCAAAAACTAGGCTAGTTGGTGATAGTGGTGTGATGGCTGATGTGTTAGAGCTAGGCTAGAGATTAGTTGAGATTGCTTGTACAGGGCAAGTGGGGATACATTGTTCGCAGACAATGCAGCGCGATCGCGTAAATACTAGTTTGTATGTTTCCGGGTTCAGGGTGAGGGCTTCGGTGGGACAAACCCCAGTACACAAGCCACAGTGGACGCATACATCTGGATCGATGACAATTTCGCCTAATGTATGGGAAACATTGATATTTCGCGATCGCATCCACTCAATCGCTGCATCCAACTGATCAATATCCCCCGCTAATTCTACTACCAGTTTGCCAATTTGATTTGGGGCAACTTGGGCGCGGATAATATTGGCGGCGACATTGAACTCTTTAGCCAATAGGTAAGTAATTGGCATTTGGACAGCGCGTTTTGGGAAGGTGAGTGTTACTCGTTTTTTCACAGGTTTAGTAGAGGGTTTTCTCTGTGGAGTTGCGCTATTAGCCTAGAACTTTAGTTCTGGGCGTGTAAAGGTGCTAACTAACAATGCTACAAGATATAACAGTTGCCACATAGGCTGATCATCACACCCTGATCACAAAAGACTTTCAAGACTATCCCCTATCCCC
>NZ_JADEXR010000050.1 GCF_015206995.1 aff. Roholtiella sp. LEGE 12411
CTTTGTCCGCAGTGGATATTTTTCGATATAATCAAGTACAATGCACATTTTTACTTTGAGTAGTAGATACACATTTTATTTTTCTACCACTTTTTTATACCGTATTTATATTTCGGACAGGTCTAATAATTTGATTTTGGGCAAAATCAACATCTTTAACTCTTAAACCCAGTCCTTCAGTTAAGCGTAATCCTGTGCCGTAAAGTAACTTAATTAAAAGTTGATGTACGCCGGATAATTTTTGAATAATTGCTAAAATTTCATATGATTGTCAAAACGGTTGGTAAATATTTAGATTTCTTTGCACGAACTGCATCGACTTTCAAATCTAAATCTTGTTTTAATACCTCTTTGTAGAGAAATAAAATAGCATGAAGTGCTTGATTTTGTGCGTTGATGCAGCTACATTTTCATTTACAGTAAGATGTGTTAAAAATTCTTCAATTTCCTTACTCTCCATATCTTTAGGATGACGCCTATTATGAAAAAGGATATAGCGTCTAATCCAGTAAATATAAGTTTTTTCTGTTTGATAAGATAGTGCTTATTATCAAGGAGTAGTAAAAATGCCTGAGCTTGTAATTCATGCGATTGCTTGTCAAGTCGTTTCGAGTGGTGTTGACTCTGATGCTATTGATGCAGTAGTAAACACAGTGAAGAATGCGGCTGATGTAGGTGCTGCCTCTGCTTCTTTCTTCGGTCCTACTGGAGTTGCAGTAGGTGCTGCTTTACAAGCAGCCAAGGGGTTAATTAGTGGAGTTCCAGGATTAATTTCTGCACTAGATAAAGTAGGTGATTATCCTGACCAGTTATATCTCAGTTTTTCTAATCAGGAGCGTGTGGCTAAAATTTGGCCTCAAGGAAAGTACTATGAAATTAATGGCGGGCAAATTGTTCGTCCTAATCTGAAAGTTCCTCTTTCTGATGTTGTTGATGTAAACTTTTGGGAATATGACACTGGCAGTAGCGATGATTTCTTAGGACGACTGACAGTGGATACTTCCCATGCTGGAGGAGTACGCTATCAAATTGTAGCTCGACCTTCTGAAGGAAATGTGTATGTGGTTGCTTACTCCGTCGAAGGGGTAGCTATTTCTCGTCCTGGCACGGGTTGGGAATCGTTGGGGGGATTCCTGAACTCAGGACCTGATGTTTGTTCTTGGGCACCTGGACGATTAGATGTCTTTGCTCGTGGTGGTGATGATGCGCTGTGGCATAGGTACTTCGAGAATGGCTGGTCTGATTGGGAATCTCTCGGTGGATTCCTGACATCAGATCCAAGTGCCGTATCTTGGGGCAATGGTCGGATCGATGTTTTTGCTCGTGGTGGTGACAATGCTCTCTATCACAAGTACTTTGATAACGGTTGGTCGGACTGGGAATCTCTCGGTGGCGAACTGATCTTTGGTCCTGATGTTTGCTCAGCCCGTCCAGGACATCTGGATGTCTTTGTGCGGGGTGCAGACAATGCCCTTTGGCACAAATATTTTGACGAAAATGGTTGGTCAGAGTGGGAATCTGTGGGCGGTGTTCTCACCTCAGATCCAACGGCTGTATCATGGGGAAATAATCGAATCGATGTTTTTGCACGGGGTGGAGACAACGCGCTGTGGCACAAGTGGTTCGATGGTGCTTGGTCTGATTGGGAATCTCTAGGCGGCAGCCTGAGTTCTAGTCCTGATGTTTGTTCGGCCCGTCTGGGACATTTAGATGTCTTCGTGCGGGGCGACGATAACGCTCTGTGGCATCGTTGGTTTGATCAGAATGGCTGGTCTAATTGGGAATCTTTGGGTGGTCTTCTCACGTCAGATCCAGCAGCAGTTTCTTGGAGCGATAGCAGGATTGATGTCTTTGCACGGGGCGGCGATTTTGCGCTCTACCATAAATGGTTCGATGGTAGTTGGAAGCCATAGCTAGTTACCTCTACTTGGTTAAAAAAACGTCTTTGCCGTTCTAGTGAGACATTAGACCTCTTGCATAATTATTTTGTGGTATGGTTAAGGGTTTAGAAAAAATCCATATCAAAATCTATACAGAGAATTGTTGTTACCTCATTAAGATGTCTGATAGAGAAAGAAAGCAAATTTTTAAAACCCCCAATTTTACCATAATTTATAAGAACGGCAGGCTGAAAACCCTTGAGGAACAGGCGCACCGCGCCGTATTCCGTACTTCAGGCAAGGGATGAAAGCCGCCTGAGAAGGCTTTAGCCTTCCGTGAGGTTATGTTTTTGTGGTTCCGGTAAAGTATCTATTAAGTCTTCAATAATTTGAGTTATTGTTTTATCTTTTTCCACTGCTAATA
Organism: aff. Roholtiella sp. LEGE 12411; assembly: GCF_015206995.1. Taxonomy (GTDB): domain Bacteria; phylum Cyanobacteriota; class Cyanobacteriia; order Cyanobacteriales; family Nostocaceae; genus Komarekiella. The sequence continues at coordinate 2,305 of NZ_JADEXR010000050.1, forward strand.
AGCGTAGTTTATTAATTCTACGTTCTGTTATACGTATATGTAAATCTTTCTTTACCATAACTTACACACGATGTGAACACATTTAGGTTAGCATATAGAAAGTTAAATAAAATAAGGAGGTGATTAAGTAGTGTTGGTACTAGAGTACAAAGTTAAAGGTAAGCGACAGCAATATCAAGCGATTGATGAAGCTATTAAGACTACTCAATTTATTAGAAATAAAGCTATCAGATATTGGATGGATGCTCCTCTAGAAGTAAAAGTGAATCAAATTGCTTTGAATAATTACTCTACAGCACTACGTAAAGAGTTCATGTTTGTAGAACAGTTAAATTCAATGGCTTGTCAATCTGCTACCGAAAGAGCTTGGTCAGCTATTAATAGGTTCTATTCAAACTGTAAATCCCAGAAGTCAGGCAAAAAAGGCTTTCCCAGATTTCAAAAAGATTGTCGTTCGGCTGAATATAAGACATCAGGATGGAAGTTACATCCAACTAAAAGACGCATTACTTTTACTGACAAAAAAGGGATTGGTGAATTAAAGCTTTTAGGGAAATGGGACTTGCAAACATACAATGTTAAAGATATTAAGCGGATACGTTTAATTCGTCGTGCTGATGGCTATTACGCTCAGTTTTGTATTGGTGTTGATCTTAAAGACATTCAACCTCAAACAGATGCCGAGATCGGCTTAGATGTTGGGATTGAAAGTTTCTATTCTGACAGCAACGGATATCACCAACCCAATCCAAAGTTTTTGAGGAAAGCTGAATCAAAAATCAAGCATTCTCAAAGACGCATTTACAAAAAAGTGAAAGGTTCTAGTGGCAGAAAAAAAGCTAGAAAACTTTTTGCGAAAAAACACTTAAAAGTAAGTAGGCAACGTATAGAACATGCAAAGAGAATTGCACGTTGCGTAGTCAAGTCTAACGGCTTAGTAGCCTACGAAGATTTAAGGGTTTCTAATATGGTTAAAAACCATTGTTTAGCAAAATCAATTAGTGATGCTAGCTGGTACTTGTTTAGGCAGTGGATAGAATATTTTGCAGCTAAATTTGACAAATTAGCCGTACCTGTACCACCTCAATACACCAGCCAAAAGTGTAGTAGTTGCGGTGTAATTGTCAAAAAATCCCTATCAACTCGCAGTCACATTTGTAGTTGTGGTTGTGAGTTGCATAGAGATACTAATGCAGCAATAAATATTCTAAATCTTGCAAGAGCGAAAAGTTTAGGGTGTGGCTCTGCCGCGCCCAAAGCTTTTCAAGAAGCTAGGGAAGGGCATTCCCTAAGTAACGCTAATGGACTAGTAACCTCTACGCTACTTGGCGAAAGCCTGGTAGAGCAAGTAACTAGGATGAAGTTATAAGTGCGAATCGTTGGCTAGAAACTAAGACCCAAAAGGGTTTTGGAGGATTAGCCGCAAGGTACTTAACCTTGACAACTGAATGACCATGTAGGTGAGAGACAGTATCCTAGAAACCTCAAATCCTACCCCGTAGGTGCAACGGTGAAAGCATCACCCCCAGGTTTGAGACTAGCCATCAAAGCCTGAAGCGAGGTGAAAAGGTGTTATTACTGACAGCCTAAGTCGGTAAGCATCGAGCAAAATTACCCATGAGTAAAGCCTCGGCTTGAAGATGCGTTTGAATCGTGGTCAACACTCAACCAGCGAAATAAGGCTTAATGCGCTGGAGCCAAAAGGCACAGGATAAGGAGTTGGCAAGTTTCTAATTGACCAGCAAGCACTTCCAATAAACCCGACGAAGAGCATCACTCTAAAGGTACACAGCATGGTCATTCGGAACGAGATAACCTCTCGTATGCTCTCAGGAGGTCGAATACCTGAGTAGGTGCTAACCGTATACAGCGAGTAGGAGAGATTGAGTCAAAAGCGAATGTCTGGGGTAATGCCCAGAATATGCAGACAGACTTACGGTGATTTGGATGATAAAGTCCCAAGTAATGAGTAAATATGTCTAATACACAGTCTCAACAACTGATGGTGGAATGGCACTCTATTAACTGGCGCAAGCTAGAGCGTAGCGTGTATAAGCTCCAAAAGAGAATTTATCAAGCCTCTGCCCGTGGTGATGTAAAAGCATATCGCAGACTCCAAAAGACGCTGATGAAGTCATGGTCAGCAAGAGCTTTATCGGTTCGTAGAGTTACCCAGGATAACCAGGGGAAAAAGACGGCGGGTGTAGATGGCGTTAAATCGCTGACTCCTAATCTTCGTTTAGAACTTACTGGAAATTTAAACCTGGGGTCAAAGGTCAGCCCAACTAGGCGGGTATGGATTCCTAAGCCTGGAACGGAAGAGAAGCGACCTCTAGGAATACCTACAATGAAAGACCGAGCCTTGCAAGCACTTGTCAAACTGGCAGTAGAGCCAGAGTGGGAAGCGCGATTTGAGCCTAACTCATACGGGTTCAGAGCCGGACGCTCATGCCATGATGCGGTAGCAGCCATATACGTAGCCATCAACAAGAAAGCTAAGTATGTATTAGATGCCGACATTGCCAAATGTTTTGACCGCATCGACCATGAAGCACTGCTAATAAAATTAAATACATCCCCCACCATCCGCAGACAAGTTCGAGCTTGGTTAAAAGCGGGAGTGATGGACGGTAAGCAGTTGTTTGCGACATCTGAGGGTACACCACAGGGAGGGGTCATTTCCCCATTACTGGCAAATATTGCCCTTCACGGGATGGAAGAACGGATAAAGCAATATGCAGAAACGCTGAAAGGGAAAAAGAATAAGCGGGATAACCGTAAAGCCCTCAGCCTAATCCGTTACGCCGACGATTTCGTGATTCTCCACGAAAACTTAACCGTTGTCCAAAGATGTAAAGAGATTATCTGTGAATGGTTAAAAGGCATGGGTTTGGAATTAAAGCCCAGCAAAACGAGACTTACTCACACCCTCAAGCAGTACGAGCAAGAAAAACCAGGGTTTAATTTCCTTGGTTTTACGATACAACAATTTCCACAAGGAAAGTATCACTCGAAGCAGGGATTTAAGACAATCATCACCCCAAGCAAGCAGAAGCAAAAGGTACATTACGAACAAATCGCCAGTGTTATTGAAGCTCATAAGGCAGCGCCGCAAGCGTCGCTAATCAGCCATTTAAACCCAATAATTAGGGGATGGGCTAACTACTACGCGACTGTGGTAAGTAAGAAAACTTACTCAGATATTGACTACCTTATGTACCAAAAGTTAAGAGCTTGGGCAAAACGCCGCCACCACAAAAAGAACGGGGGATGGGTGTCAAAAAGATATTGGCAGTCCATTGGCGGTAAAAACTGGGTATTCGCAACCAGGAAGGAAGGTTTAACCCCACTTCGGTTACTAAACCATGCCGACACCCCAATAGTGCGTCATGTGAAAGTTAAAAGCGAATCGTCACCATACGACGGAAATCTGGTTTATTGGAGTACAAGAAGGGGTAATAACCCAGAAATGCCAATTAGGATTTCAACACTCCTGAAAAAGCAAGAAGGAAAGTGTACCCACTGCGAAATGTTCTTCCGCGATGACGATGTGATGGAAGTTGACCATATCACCCCGAAATCGCAAGGTGGAAAGGATGAGTATAAAAATCTTCAACTTTTACATAGACATTGCCACGACACAAAGACAGCCAATGATGGCAGTCCTGGCACCAAATCTGGCTGTAATAGTGCCGAGCCTAAGCCCACCAGAAAACTTGAAAAAGTCGAGGAAAAATGGGTAATGAGGTATGCGTGACAAAGCACCAAATCATTGAGGAGCCGTGTGAGGTGAAAGTGTGCGCCGTGGTACGCACTGATTGAATCGCCAACTAAGTTGGCTGGAGTTCGGGGTAATCGACTCCAAGGCGAACAACTTACCTAGACTCGAAAGAGCGAGGGGACAAGAGCATGTTCGTAAAGCGGAGAGTAACAGAAGACGTGTATGTTACGGTTCCGCAACGCCTGAACGATATGGTTAAAGCCAAACTGCTTGAACCCCAATATCCTGCGGTGGAACTGCACATCCTTCGGTAGCACGTCCGTACACCGATGTTATCGGTAGCCATTAAATCAACTTTCGTTAATGGTACACCCTGACCGATAAGCGATGAGTAATGAACTCATTCAAGGATATGAGTAGGAACCTAAGTCGTTCTTTATACGTTCATCAGTGACGGAACATGGGATTGCCTACGGGACGCGAGTCCTATGGTAACGGAGTGACAAACGTTATCGCACAACCATTGATACCAAAGATGGTACTTACAAAGTACTACAAATTACAATGGAGCGCGATGACAATAAGCCTTTGGTAACTCATTTTGGTGGTGTTTGTTTGCGATGGAATAAGTGGGTCAAAATAGACGATAACCTGGCTAGTCATATCTGGAATGGTCGTAGCGAAGTCGTTCAACGTCTTTTAGCCCAAAAATGTGCTCTTTGCGGGGCAACGGATAATATTGAAGTCCACCATATCCGTAAGCTAGCAGATATTAAGCTTCATAGATGTAAAGAACGTCCAGAATGGATGGTCAAAATGTCAGCACGTCAACGGAAAACCCTTGTGGTTTGTCGTCAGTGCCACGAGAAAATCCAATACGGACGCTATGATGGCGAAACCCTCAAACGTTTTGATTACCGGAAAGCGAAGTGATACGGAAACGGTCATGCTTCGTTTGGAGGGGGGTGGTTGGAAAAGTGCCAATACTAGTAACTCGCTGGCTACCTACCCTACCTCACGCACGGTTCTGAAGACCAATGGGGTTGGTGACAACCTCGTTGAGTTTAATTCTCAGTGTCTTTAGACCGGGGAGTGTCAACACTCTCTTCATACTCAGTGGGGTTGCAATTTATTACAAAAATCTGAGAAAATGATAAGAATATGAAAGCAACCTAGCAATATACTACTACCTGTGAAACTTGATTCTGCACCTTTGGGCATTTCTGGCAGATCTCAACCTGAGATCGAGCTAGAACTAGAAGACAGCATTGATTCTAAATTAACTACTGCAACACTAAGTGAGCCAGTTCAGCCTTTAGTTACCGATAGTCCTCAAAAGCAGCAATCAGCAGCGGTAATTTTTGGTACAACCTTCATAACCATTTTTCTAGCAGAAATTGGAGACAAGACTCAGCTATCCACCCTGTTAATGAGTGCAGAATCTCATTCACCGTGGACAGTGTTTATGGGATCTGCGGCTGCACTGGTAACAACCAGTTTATTAGCTGTGCTTTTAGGCAGTTGGATAGCCAGCCGACTCAGCCCAAAAATTGTAGAAAAATCAGCAGGAGTAATGTTACTGTTGATTTCTCTAATGCTATTTTGGGACGTGTTGCAGGGGTAATCAAAAGTCAAAAGTCAAAAGTCAAGAGTCAAGAGTCAAGAGTCAAAAGTCAAAAGTCAAAAGTCAAAAGTCAAAAGTCAAAAGTCTCTTATTTATTCTCCCTCCACTCACCCACTCCTCCACTCCCCCACTCCCCCTAACCAATATGAACTGGCATCTTTTAGGATTAAGCTTTATTACAGTTTTTTTATCAGAATTAGGTGACAAAAGTCAGTTAGCGGCGATCGCACTTTCAGGCCGTTGTCAATCTCCACGCGCTGTATTTTTTGGCGCAGCAAGCGCATTACTATTAACAAGCCTTTTGGGAGCATTAGCAGGGGGAGCAGTAGCAGAATTATTACCTACACGCGTGTTAAAAGCGATCGCTGCTGTAGGATTTGCCATCCTCGCTGTACGCCTCCTGTTGTTTAACAATGAAGCTTCCTCGGATTCTGAACAAACACCATAACCAAATCTCTGAATTGTACACAGGACTTACGCAAGTGTCATATTTTTAACGCCAGAGGTTGTCCAGAGTCAAAGGTAAAAAGTCCAAAAAATCTTGACCCTTGACCCTTGATTCTTGACCCTTGACCCTTGACCCTTGACTCTTATACCAGAAGCCTTGTGTGCCAGTTGCGTAAGTCCTAGTATATTCAAATAAATATATCCACATAGCAAAAAGACGCCAAGTATTTCTTAGCGTCTTTGCAATCTCTACGTGAGATTGAATCCTTAAAATTCTTGTCGCCAACACCAGCTTAAAAGCGTACCACCAGCTACCAGTTTGACCATTTCCAGTAGCCAATAACCACCGTGCAGTAAATTCATCGTTGATGGAATTGCAGCAGCGGCTTCAAATAGGTTTAGTTGAACTCCTATGGCGCACATTTGCGGAGTTAAGAAATAGGTGTCAAGCAGAGCTATAGTTAGCAGCAGCGCAGATAAAACAATACCGCCAATACGCCAGTGAGATTGGGTTTTGCTCAAAGCTAGTGCCCCAGTCAACACCACAGCAGCAGATAATAATTCCATGCGATTAAAATTCCAAAAAATCACATAGCCTGCTGTAGTAAAACCAGCTTGATTCATCATCCCAGAAAGATAAAGACTAGGCATAATTACCCAATCTAAAACTACACTGGCGCTGAGCCAAAAGCCCAAAGTCAGCATAATGGCGGTTTGCCAAATTGGTCGCTTTAATTCAAAGCTAGAACTAGAAATAGCAGTCATAAAATAATTGCCTGTGTTGTACTCTTAGTGTGTAACCTCACCAGTTAGTTTGACAAGAAATATCAATTATCCTTTACAAAGCAATTGCCACCGCAGAAGCGATCGCTGTTATTTTTGATTCAATTCCAATTTTTTTTAATTTTAGTTGAGAAATATTAACTTAGATAAAAAATAAAAAAGCCAGCCCAAATACTAACTGAGCGGAAAGTTAAAAATTACACAAGAGTGTAGAATATATTTTGTTTGTTTGGCAAAAAAGTTTTCCTAACTTGTGTCCTAATATTTCCTAACCTTGCGTAGAAAATACTGGCATTTTATCAAGCCATATATTTCTTTACAAATGCTGCATTTCAGATTACTTAACATTTTTAAAAGAACAGGCTTCCCACCCGTCCTATCTGATGAAGTGGAACTATTGAAGGCAGCTATCACTGACGCTAAGCAGAGAGGACTTGATCCACAATATACGCCAGAAGTACAGAATATTGTTAGACGCATGATAACTTTGATGCCGTTTGTTGAAAAATTCCGAGAATTAGAACAGGTAGTACGTGCAGACTGGATTATAAGGGAAACGAAGCCATCCGATGATCCTGAAGTTAAAGCATCAGGACAACGAATTATTTTAGTTAGTAATGAATTGTTTATCGATAGGCATTGTCGGCGTTTTTACAAATATCTTCAGCATTTAGGAATATCTGAGCTACCGTTTTTAGGAGAAAATACTTACAAAGAATAACGGGAAGTGTGAAAGCTCCTCATGATGTGGCACTTCGCCGTGCGGAGTACCACATCTGTAATATTTTGGTAAATAACACAATTAGTGCCCCTACGAAAGATATGGTTTTTCAGCTTGATTTATATTTGGTATTTCTTGTCAATGCGTAAGTACTAACAATTTCAAACTTACATCTCTCATAACTTTCCAACGGGCAAAATCTATTTCTCGTGAAATGTCCAAACGCCTTCATCCCAATCTGCATCTGATGGGGGTGATTGCAACCAATGCTGACAACGGCGCAGATGTAACATAGCAGCTTTGTCATTTTTATCGGCGGACAAAACTTTAGCAAACTCGTTTTTAGCAAAGGTAAATTGGCGATTGAGGTAATACTGGCGTCCTCTGTGATAATGCTCAATGACTTGCAATTTTTCGCTACTAATTGGATCAGAACGTAAACTTACCAATTCGTATATGGCTACTGCCTCATTTCTACCCTTGACGCGAATATAATCTAGTTCCCTCGCCCAAATATCATTTTGGCAAGGTTGATAAGTGTTATCGCTAATAATAATGTCGCAACCATATTGTTTACTAACACTTTCTAGTCTGGAGCCAAGATTAACACCATCACCAATGGCGGTAAATTCCATCCGCTTACTAGAGCCAATATTACCACTGATTACGGTATCAGAATTGATGCCAATGCCAATATTAATTCTCGGCTTATTCGCTATATAGCGACGTTGATTAAAATCTTGTAAGCGATGACGCATTTCTAGGGATGTTTGCACTGCCATCCAAGCGTGTTCTTCTAATGCTAAAGGAGAACCAAACACAGCCATAATCGCATCGCCGATGTATTTATCAAGAGTACCTTTATGTTTAAAAACTGCTTCTACCATTGATTCAAAATATTCATTGAGCATACTCACCACTTCTTCTGCTTCCAGGTTTTCCGTCAAAGTGGTGTAGCCACGAATATCAGAAAATAAAATTGAAACTTCTTTGCGATCGCCTCCTAGTTTAGCATCATCCAATTTCAGCAATTCTTCGGCTAATTCCTGGGTCATATAGCGGTACATCGTACTTTTGAGGCGCTTTTCATCACTGATATCTTCCATGACAACTAGCGCTCCACAAACCTGTTGTTGATCGCTAGCATCAGCAATTGTGTTAATCGATAAATTAATACTGTGCTGTTCTATTCCAGTAGTCAAAAGTGTGCGATCGGGGTAATACTGCTGGCGACTTTTTAAGTCTGTTCCATGTAAAGCATCCTGACACCACTTGCTAAAGTCGCTTTCCTTGATACCGATCACATCATTAACTAATTTACCTTCTAAACGGTCGTCTAATTCCACCCCTAACAAACGCTTGGCACTTTCATTCGCAGCGATAATTAACCCGGCTTTATCAGTAGAAACAACTCCATTGGAAAGACTACGCAGAATATCTCGCTGCATTTGTTCTTGTTGCTTGACTGTGGCAAATAACTGTGCATTTTGTAATGCTACTCCTGCTTGAATATTAAAAGCTTCCATGAACTCTTCATCATTACGATCAAAGCTAGCTTGGAAACATTCGGGAGCTTTGGGCCAAAAAGATGGATTATAAAGCGGGAAATCCCCTGATTTTTTTTTATTTACTAACTGTGTAACACCAATTAAATCTTGATCGGCGTTAAACACTGGCATACACAGTAAACTACAGGTGCGATAGCCATTTTGCTGGTCAATTTGTTTAGCAGTATCTGAATCTGGGTGATCATACAAGTCGAACGGAATATTTAGCTTTTTGCCAGAAGCAGCTACTATACCAGCAAAACCTTTACCTACAGGTATTCGCAACTCTTTCGTTGAGCCATCATCTTGAGTAATTTTCGTCCATAATTCATGGCGATCGCGATCTATTAACCATAAAGTACTGCGATCGGCATTCATTAGTTCCTTCGCCTCATCCATCACCCGCTTTAGGGTATCTTCTAAGTCGAGACTGCTTTGAGAGAGTGACTTGATGGCTTTCATCAGCGCCGCCACTGCTCTTTGTTTTTGGGTGGCTACATAAAAAGAGCGTGACGATTCTAAAATTAGTCGAATTGAAGGAGCAAATTCTTGAAATAATTCTTCGTCAGCACTTGTAAAGCCCTTGGTATCAATGCGCTCTGCAAGTGGAGCATGTGGATTATTACTGGAGTTTAATTTATTTAACAATTGTACCACTGCAACTAATTGCCCATGTTCATTCAACAGTGGCAAAGCCAGCATAGTGTAAGTGCGATAGCCAGTCCTTTTTTCTTGTTCCTGGGCAAAATGCGATCGCGGATCGTTATAAAAATCAAAAGGAATATTGATAACTTGCTTGAAAGTAGCGACTTCACCACCAATGCCTTTATCTGTTGGGATGCGAATTTCTAGAGAGCGATCGCCTTGTCCCTCTGCTACTATTGACCAGAGTTCTTTTTTATCTTCATCTAATAAAAATATCGTAGTGCGATCTGCTCCTAGTAATTCACCAGTTTTCAAGGTAATTGAATGCAACATTTCTTGCAGAATTGTTTCAAACCCCTGAGAATCTAGCATTGACAGGGTTTGATGCACAATCTGTAATTTTTGCTCAACATCTCTAACAACCTGTTTAAAAGTATCCTGAGTCAGAGGAGCAAGAAACGTAGAAATAGTTCCTTGTCTTGTGGGAAGAGCACCCACAGGAGCAGAATTTGGTTGTAAGTCACGGTTCTCTTGGTTACGAACACCAATAATCAAATCGGCTCTCTCCCCAGAACTACCTTGATATACTGACATAACTACCATTTGAGATAACAGGATTAGATTTTAGGCTGTTTAACAATGCCATTAAATTTACGTAAGTACTACTAACCGATTCTCATTGAGCACCCAATCTGAAGATGCATTAGCTCTAGCAAAAGTGCGATCGCAAAACTTGCAGATATTACCAGGCCACTTAGCCATAAACTACTTGACTGGCAATGCTTGTGCAGGTAATGTATACATAGTTCCCAAATCTATGACTAAATTAACAGCTTTATATTCAAAATAATCTGGTTGCTAGAGGGAGGAAGGTAATAAAGTTGTGTAACAAATCTTCAGTTGTTGCATAAAACCTAGATAAAAGCCGTAGATACAAAAGGAGACACTGAATTCCATTAGGAAAGTCTCCAGATTATCAAACTGTTTTTTGGTTATCGCTAATCCTTGGCAATTCATTTCCAAACATTTGATTCAAGCGCTGTTTCTTGAAAGAGGTAAACTTACACATGACTTATAAATCAGGGCAAGCGAATATTTTGGTAAAGAGTGGGGCGATCGTCGCATCTGGTCCACCTAATCCATGGCCTCTAATACCTCAATCACCTTTGAACGCCCCACCACGAAAGCCCAAGCAACCTCCAGAGCAACCTAACCCTAATCAACCTCTAGAGCAACAACCTAAGCCTAATCAGCCTCCAGAGATATCCATACCACCACAGGAAACCTCTGAGTCGAACTGAAGGGTTATATAAACTTTTGGTAGTTTTTAATAAAGAGGCACATTCTTATATGACTCAAAGCGCTAAAGGTTGCTCTTGGCAATTAAGTTTATTAAGTTATTTAGCAACTGCTGGGACGCTAACCTTTAGTATTGCTTTTCCTTTTGCAAATTCTGTCTTTGCCCAGAGTGCCATCACTGCTGATGACAGCCTAGGAGATGAAAGATCTCAGGTTATCGAAAACTACCTTGGTAATCCTACTGAAGCGCTGACGGGTGGAGCAAGTCGTGACAATAATCTGTTTCACAGCTTTCTAGAATTTAATGTTAAGGAAAACAGATCAGCTGTTTTCTTGAGTCCCAGTAATATTCAGAACATTCTAGTCAGGGTGACGGGTAGTAACCGCTCTGAAATCCTGGGCAGGCTTGGAATTTCTGGTTCTAATGCCAATTTATTTTTGATTAATCCTAACGGGATCATCTTTGGACCAAATGCGACACTCAATGTGGGTGGGTCGTTTGTTGCTAGTACAGCTAGCAGTGTCAAGTTTGCTGGTGACAACGTTTTTAGTGCAACTGCCCCCCAAACAACATCTCTGCTGACGGTGAATGTACCAATTGGGTTGCAATTCGGTAGGACAGGGGGAGATATTAATCTCCAGGGGACATTAGCAGTACAATCTGGTAAAACTTTGGCGTTAGTCGGCGGTAACATTACCCTAGATGGTGGCAATGTCAGCCTAGAGCGCAATAGTCTAGAAGCAAAAGATGGTCAAATTGCTTTGGGAGGGATACTCGAAGCAGGCACAGTAGAACTGAACCTTGATAGTAATAACCAGATCCTAAGCTTTCCTAAAGACGTTGTACTAGCAGATATATCATTCAAAAATCAAGCTCGAGTGGATGTTAGTGGTGAGGGCGGTGGTTATATCCAGCTACAGGGCAAACGGATTACGCTCACTGATGCGTCACAAGCTGTTGCAAACACCCTAGGGAATCAAAACGGCAGAGGAATCTCTATCCAAGCAGAGCAGTTAACTCTTCAAGATGGATCGCAAGTATCAACTTCAGTAGGATCTTCTGCTCTTCCGGGCGTTACGGGGTCTGGGGGAAGTTTAGTGGTGAGAGCAACTGACTCTGTGAAAGTGATCGGAACAATACCAACTGGTAAGATCAACGCAGGTAATCCCAGCGCTTTGTTTGCTGATACTTATGGTCAGGGCGCAGCGGGCAGCTTAACTATTGAAACGGGAAAGTTAATTGTTGAGAATGGGGGAAACGTATCAACTGCTGCTCGGCAGGGTAGTGGTCGTGGAGGAGAGTTGGAGGTGACCGCCACAGATTTTGTAAAACTAAGTGGAGTCTCAGATCTTGGATTTCCTAATGGCTTGTTTACTCAGACTTTAGATGCCGGAAATGCAGGTTCCTTGACGATTAAAACTCCTGCGTTAATTATTCAGGGTGGATCAGTTGTAACAGCTGGTACTGGCGTGAAAAGCCAAGGTAACGGAGGGGCTTTGACTGTACGCGCCTCTGATTCTGTGGAACTGAGCGGAACAACACCCAATAGTCAGGAGACAAGTGGCTTGTTTGCTCGGAGTCGAGGTAGCGGAGATGCAGGTTCTGTGTCGATTACCACAGGACGCTTGATTGTGCGAGATCAGGCTCAAGTAACCGTAGCCGCATTGGGTTCAGGGAATGCAGGCAATCTGGATATTACAGCCCGCGAAATCCGTTTAGATAGACAAGGAAAATTGCTTGCTAACACCACATCAGGAAATGGTGGCAATATTAACTTACAATTACAGAACTTGTTGCTGTTACGCAATATGAGTCAAATTTCTGCTACGGCAGGTACTGCTGGTGCTGGTGGTGGAAATGGCGGCAATATTACTATAGATAGTCCTAATGGTTTCATCGTTGCTGTTCCTAATGAAAATAGCGACATTAGCGCTAATGCTTTCACAGGCTCTGGTGGCAAGGTCGAAATCACAGCTTATGGTGTCTTTGGCATAGAACCGCGTAGTCGAGAAGACTTGGAGAAACTCCTGGGAACAAATGATCCAACTAAACTAAACCCTCAAAAGCTACCAACTAACGATATTACGGCTATTTCTCAAGCAAACCCGACTTTAAACGGTGTGGTAAATATTAACACCCCCGATATCGACCTTAATGAGGGATTAATTAACTTACCAACCCAACCAGTTGAACTAAAAGTAGCCCAAGTATGTAAAGCGGGTGCAGGTCGAAATCAAAACAGTTTTACGGTTACTGGTCGAGGTGGCGTGCCTTCTAGTCCTACCGAACCTCTTAGTGCTGATGCTGTTCTAGCAGATTGGATTACTCTCGATAAAGTTAGTGCAACTCCACATAACACACCTGTTACCCAAAATTACACTAAACCCAACCCAGAAACCATCGTCGAAGCTACAGGGTGGGAAATAAATGCTAAGGGGGAGATAGTCCTTACTGCTACTGTGCCTAATGTCACTCATCATAATTCTTGGCAGAAGTCAGCTGATTGTAGTGCGCTTCAAGCATCGTCCTAAACTGTGGTGTTAGCTTATCAGTCTGAAAACAATGCTTTCAGCATCAGTCGAGGATTGAGCAAACTGCTCGGAGGTTTTAGTGTCCATAATTATTCCTCCTGTCCCTGACGATCATCGTGGGTGGCGCAACATGGGAAAGATAGCCGGTGATGTCCCAAGCTGAATCGTGCCGAGTAACTCAAAACCGTGCCGTTTGTATAACGGGAGATTTGTTGCATTTGTGGATTCAAGATATGCCAGCTTTTGATCGCGATCGCACTGCATCAGTGTGTGCTGTAGCAAAGCTGAACCGTAGCCATTACCCTGCTGAGCCAGCTCCACACCAAGTAATGGCAGATACCAATGCGGTTCACTCGGATGGTAGTGATCCATCTGCTCAAATACTGCAAATACTTCTGCTTGATCCTGATCGGAAACGCTTTGCTGCAATTGTGCAATCAGCCGGTCTTTGTCGGGATGGATTCCCGGCGGTAACCAAAGTGCGGTACCGGAGTAGCCATCAATGTAGTAGGCGGTGTTGTGTTCAAAGGCTCTACCAGCCAATGCCCTTACAAAGTGTGGGAAGTGTGTCAAGTACTCATGGGCATTTGGATACAGCCAACGTCCAGCCGGATCGGCGATAAACGCCAGTACGATTACAGCAATGACATATTCTTCATTAGATACCGTTGCGGTTTGGATTGATGATGTCATTACAGCTTTCTCCGTTTGTTGTTAGAGGATGTCTGAGAAGTGTGAATCATTACGCTCACTTGAACGGCGAGAAATGCCGTCAGCGAAAACAAGACCGAAGCAATCCAAACATAGCTGGTGCGGTGATAGCCTGCGATCGGGATGTTGAACCCGCTCAACTGTCCAGCCCATCATGGAGTCTCTTGCATAAATGGGCAAATTTTCATCTTATCAATTAACAGATTATTTGTTGTCGTTAATAAATTAATCTCGCGCTAAGCTCGATAGTTGTGGTGCCAAAACTAGTCATGAAAATCTGTATTGTAGGCGCGGGTGCTATTGGTGGTTATTTGGGAGCGAAATTAGCACTAGCAGGTGAAGCCGTAACATTGCTCGCTCGCGGTTCTCACCTAGAAGCAATTCAAAAAAATGGGCTGAAGCTGATAATGACAGATGGTTCCAGTCAAATAGCCACTCCGACTCTCGCAACCAGCGATATCCGTGAAGCGGTAAAACAAGATGTAGTAATCTTAGCTGTCAAAGCTCACAGTGTTGCAGCGATCGCTCCTTCTCTACCATCTCTTTATGATGCTCACACGATGGTGGTAACAGCCCAAAATGGGGTTCCTTGGTGGTACTTTCGTCAGCATGGCGGTGAATATGAAGGTATACGCATTCATTCTGTTGACCCAGATGGGATTATTGAAACTCATATCGGTGCTGATCGAGCGATTGGCTGTGTAGTTTACCCAGCAACTGAGATAGTTGAACCAGGTGTGATCAAGCATATTGAAGGCGATCGCTTTACTTTAGGTGAAATCAATGGTATCAAAACCGAACGCATCCAGTTATTAGCACAGGCTTTGAAGCAAGCAGGATTCAAAGCACCTATACGAAATCAAATTCGTACTGAAATCTGGATTAAGTTGTGGGGTAATCTGGCGTTTAATCCGATCAGCGCCCTGACTGGTGCAACTCTGGAGCAGATTTGTCAGTATCCCCTTACCCGTGAACTGACGCGACAAATGATGTGTGAAGCTCAGGCGATCGCCGAAAAGTTAGATATTAAGTTTGGCATTACCTTGGAACAGCGAATTAATGGGGCGGAAAACGTCGGTGCTCACAAAACCTCAATGCTACAGGATATTGAGGCTGGGCGTCCCACGGAGATAGAGGCTATTGTCGGGGCTGTAGCAGAATTGGGACGATTGACTCAAATCCCCACACCCTATATTAATGCAATTTATGCCAGCGTCAAGCTGTTAGAAGTAACTCGATAGAGGTTTAGTAGCCAAACAGACTGCTCAGTATTTTTGAGAATGCGATCGCGATTAATAAGTTGTACGTTTTGAAGTTTACAGTATCAATTCATCCAGTCACTTCTCATGGGTTTTACTGAAACTGTAAGCGTTCATTTTTGCATTTACTCTCAAACAAGCCTTGATTTAATAAGTAATTTTTAGTACTGAAAATAAAATCAGTATAATTCACTTTTGATTAAGTTTAAGTTGCAGTAGCTCCTAACCCCACCGCAAACCTCTTCGTCGGAAGATACGTAAATCTGCGGGTGTTAATTACCCGGAGTCATATAACCCGCAACTTGGGTTATTGTTATTAGGGTTCGACAAATCGCATGATTTTTAACTCCGTTTAACTTTTAAAACATCCTCTGAGATTGTAGTATGCCAAACTGACGATTTGAAATATCTTTTAGTGCTTGATGCCATTACTGATTTTGCTCCGATATTTGGAAATCGGGCGGTAGCTTTGGCTTGTAAGTTGGGGAGAACGCCAAACTTGTAGAAACACAAACTAAGAACACAATTTCAAATAATTCGTAATTCGCCCTGGGGCTACGCCCCGCTGCGCTAACCTAATTCGTAATTAAGTTTTGCATTAGCGTTCGCGCAGCGTCTGGGGATTTTAACCCCACCCCAAAACTTGTCGCGCAATATAAGCGAGGGACTTAGAATTCTCCAAAATGTTAAATCGAAATAATTTAAATTTAAATTTAAGACATTGAATAGCTCTCATGGATATACAGTAATAAGAGCGATCGCTAATTAATATTTAAATTAATTTAACACAAGCAATAATATCTTGTTGTCTACTAATTAATATAATTAATAAGCAAAAATTTACATCTTTATCTTTATCAATAACATCAGTTATTTTGATGCAATAGTTCTAATGCATATCCACTTCTTCTGAACGCTAATGGATAGAGGCTTATCTGCAATGACTTGTAGCAAATTTAAAAAATATATACTGATATGGACTTGACATTTTTAAGGAAAATGTTAAAACAAATACTATGCATTAAGTGGTCTTTTTAAAGCTCATTTAAAGTTCATTGAAATGATCAAACAACAGGTAAGCTCATCAGGTTTTACCCACTTTTTGCCACTCCTAAATTATCTATAGGAGTGTAAGTGTCTTTTATTTTTTATGCTGAAATTGGTTAACCCAAGTTTCTAGCAGCCATTAATGAACCAGCACTGCAAGAAGGTTTCCTTCTGTGGTGACTGGTGTCATCACAATACTCATTTGACAGGTTTCAGATTCCGTTTTATTCCCAAGCACCTACACACTTTAAGCAATTAAATTATGTTTCTTTCTCAAGCTCTGATGATAACCCTAGTTATCAGCCCAGGAATTGGCATAGGGTTAAAAGCTGCACCTTTTGGAAGCGTAGACTTGAATAAATCGAAACTGACGCACACAGATACCACAGGTAATTTTAACTGGGGTAAAGGCGCACCTACTTCTAAAATCGGCTCTGACAAATTATCTTTGAGTACTTCTAAGACGTACTATGTCTCTGAGAATGGAGACGATAAAAATGATGGTCTGAAATACACTACCCCATTTCGGACGCTGCAAAAAGCAGCAAATCAGGTGAAAACACCGGGCGATATCGTCTACGTCATGAACGGCACTTATACGCGAGCAGACACTTCCAAAGAACTCCTGGTGATTTATGAGAAACATGGCACACCCACTGCTCCGATTACTTTCAAGGCTTATAAGGGACACCGACCCGTCATTAAATCGCAAAATCCTTATGCCATTAACGTCGTTGGCTCCTCTTACATTATTATTGACGGTCTTGAGCTAGTTGGGAATAACGACAATGTGACTTTGGTGTATGCACAACAGCAAAAATCCAACATAAACAATCCGCTAACGAATGGCGCGGGGATTGCGCTCCATCCATCCTTCTCAGCAGGAGTAATTAAAAACAATTCTCACCATATGGTGATTCGCAACAACAAAATCTCTAAGTTTGGTGCTGGAGCAATCGTTGCCTTCAAAACCGACTACATCACTATTGAGAACAATGTGATCTTTAAAAACTGCTTGTATAGTTCGACAGGAGCAAATACAATTACCATGCTTTACAACTGGAATTATGACGATAATACCACCGACTATAAAATTATTATTCGTGGGAATACAGTTTACGACAATCAAAGTTTAATTCCTTGGAAATTTTCAGGAAAGATCGCTGAGTCTAATGGAATCATAATTGATGATGCTCTAAATACCCAAAAAAATTCATCTCATGTACCATATCGGGGAAAAACATTAATAGAAAATAACATTGTTTACAACAATGGCGCTGCTGGGATTCAAGTATTTAAAAGTCCCAATGTGGATGTGATTAACAACACAACCTATCAGAATTCTCAGAATTCTACTACTAGTTATTTAGGAGAAATTGCAGTAGTCATGACTGAGCAAGTAAGAGTTTTTAACAATATTATGTACGCCAAGAAAAACGGAATAGTCAACCATACAAAAGGATCAAAGAACACTGTCAAGTTTGATTACAACATTATTTACAATTCTTCTAAATTCACCAGTTCAGAATCTAACAACATTATTGGGCAAAACCCACTATTTGTAGATATTGGCTACAAAAATTTCTCCCTTAAACCTGGTAGCTTTGCCATCGATTCTGGAATTAATAGCTTTAATGGCGTGCAAGCACCGAAGATTGACCAGAAGGGCGCTATTCGTCCACAAGACGGAAATGCTAACGGCGATGCAAGGATAGATATGGGTGCTATTGAAGTTAGTTCACCTTAGCAGCAAAACCCTTTAAACAAAAAACGATACAGCTTTTAGGCAGACGCGCTAAATGGCTTCTCTGCTGATTGCACGACGGTGCTAGTTTGGTGAGCAAATTTTGCACCGTCACTGATTCCTTAAAATATAATGTAAAATCACAACGTTTTTCCTGCTTCTTAATTTTATCCTTCAGTGTTATGACTTACGCAGGAGTTACGGAATAACGTAGACGCATTCGCGCAGCGTCTCGTAGAGAAGCGGCTTGCCGCAGGCTACCGCAGGGGCACAGAGAAGCCAGTGCCCCTGCGGGGGTTCCCCCCGTTGTAGCAACTGGCGCAACACGGAGAAATCAGAGTTTGAGAGATATTTTGCGTAAGTCTTAAGTGTAAAAACAAAACTATAAAACGATTTAAATTATCGTTAGCAAGCATACTGACTGCTTCAAAACACGATGCATCATGTCTTAAAACTAAAAAGCATAAATTATATAAACAAATATTTATTTTTATACTATATTTAACTGAATGTATAGATTAGTATAGTTTTTTGTACTTGTGATTTATAACTTAAGTTATTGATGAAACCTACTATAGAGGGATGAAATAGGGAACGTTCCTGTTAGAGGAACGTCAATTTTCGCTATTTTAATTGCATCCAAGTCTAAACAGCAAAGGAAAGGAGCGAATTACTTTGAAACTCCTACACATTGTGTTTCATTCTGCCCACAACTACCCCAGACTATAAGTTTTATTGCTCATGCTCAATCTGTCAGTTCCTAACTCTCAAGAGAATCAGTCACTGCTTGACGCTACTAACTGGAACGTTATTGAAACGAAGTTTGACCCCACGCAGCTCCACCATAAAGAAACTGTCTTCACGCTTAGCAACGGTTTATTAGGAACGCGGGGTACTTTTGAGGAAGGCTATCCCCAAGATTTTTCAGCAACACTCATCCACGGTGTGTATGATGATGTGACAATTTCCCATACCGAACTAGTCAACTGCCCGAACTGGCTGCCATTGGTGGTGCAAGTGGCAGGCCAACGCTTTAGTATGCATACTGGTGAGATTCTCAACTACGAGCGTCAGCTTGACTTGCGTTTGGGTATAGTTAGCCGTGATGTGCGGTGGCGCAGTCCTACTGGTCATACCCTAGATTTCCACTTCGAGCGTTTTGCCAGTTTAGCAGATCAACATGTTTTGGCCATCCGCTGTCAAATTACATCTGTAGACTTTGAGGGTGAAATTACTGTAGAAGCTGGGTTTGACGCCGAACCGTACACCCAAGGTGTTCAACACTGGCAAACCTTAAATCAAGGTGGTGCAGATAATATTATCTGGCTGCACAGCCAAACTTATCACTCAAGCACTCAACTGGGTATGGCAGCTAAGTTAGTGGTAGAGGATGACGATAGTCCATCTATGCATGTCGAGAATACTTCTAATTCTCCAAGCTTGGCAACCACCTTTGAGTTATTAGAAGGAAAAACGGTGACTGTAGAAAAGATTGTCACCCTGTTTACGTCACGGGAGACAGAAACCCCGATGACAGATGCTCTACAAAGGTTGGCTGATGAGCCAAGATACACAACCCTGTTAGCCGCTCACATTACCGCATGGGAACAGGTATGGCAAGACAGTGACATTATTATTGAAGGCGATCGCATTTCTCAATTAAGTGTCCGTTATAATCTCTTCCAATTACTAGCTGTTGCACCGCGTCACGACGAGCGGGTGAGCATCCCTCCCAAAACTCTCTCCGGTTTTGCCTATTGCGGACACATCTTTTGGGATACAGAAATTTTTATCCTTCCCTTCCTGACCTTAACTCAACCAGCTTTAGCGCGTAATTTGCTCACTTACCGTTACCACACTTTACCAGGAGCACGACGCAAAGCCCAGGAAGCGGGATATCAAGGAGCCATGTTTGCTTGGGAAAGTGCCACCACTGGCGATGAAGTAACTCCCCGGTGGGTACCAGGTGCCAATGGTGAGTTAGTTCGGATCTGGTGTGGTGATATTGAAGTGCATATCACTGCTGACATAGCTTATGCCGTTTGGCACTACTGGCAAACCACCAACGATGATGACTGGATGCGGGATTATGGTGCAGAAATTATCCTCGATACGGCTGTTTTCTGGGAAAGTCGGGTGCAGTGGAATCAAGAGCGCAACAGCTACGATATCCTCGATGTAATTGGCCCAGATGAAAATCACGATCGCGTCGATAATAATGCCTTTACCAATCTCATGGTACAGTGGCACTTACAGTCTGCTTTAGCACTTTTGGACTGGTTTAAGCAAGCTTATCCCGAAAATTCAGCACAACTTGTGCAAAAACTCAACTTGACCACAGAACGTTTGCATCAATGGGCGGAAATCCAAGAACGTCTATTTATCAACAAAGATGCCCAAACAGGTTTAATTGAGCAGTTTGAGGGTTTTTTCCAATTAGAACAAGTCAATCTTGCTGATTACGAACCACGCAGCAACTCTCTGCAAGGACTTCTAGGAATTGAAGCCACCAGCCAAAAGCAGATTCTCAAGCAACCGGATGTGTTGATGCTGCTTTATTTACTGCGCGATCGCTATGACTATAATACTCTCGCCACCAACTGGGACTATTACACCGAGCGCACCGACCATAGTTATGGTTCTTCACTCGGCCCAGCAATTCACGCTATTTTAGCTTGTGACCTCAATCAACCAACCATAGCCTACACCCACTTTCTGCGGGCAGCATTGGTAGACTTGGAGGATGTCAGACGTAATGCAGCTGAAGGAATCCATGCCGCAAGTGCTGGAGGAGTATGGCAAGCGGTGGTTTTCGGATTTGGCGGTATTCGGATGACTCAATTTGGCCCGGTTGCTTGTGCAAATCTACCCCCTGGCTGGACGCGTTTGAAATTTCGACTGCAATGGCGTAATGAGTGGTATGACTTCGACTTGCAAGCAGAAAAACAAATGGAAATTGCCAACCAAGAAGTAAAAGTTCCGAAGGCAGATACACATCCGGCAATTAGTGGCGTAATCTTCGACTTAGATGGAGTGTTAACTGATACCTCAGAGTTTCACTATCTGGGTTGGAAGCGACTAGCAGATGAAGAAGGCATCCCCTTTGACCGAGAGGCGAATGAGGCGATGAGAGGCTTGCCAAGACGGGAATCACTGCTACACATTTTAGGCGATCGCCCCGCTCCTGAAGAGAAAATTCAGGAAATGATGGAGCGTAAAAACCGCTACTACCTGGAACTTATGCAGAAAATTAACACCGCAGATTTACTGCCTGGGGTGACAAATTTATTGCAGGAATTGCGAGCATCTGGAATAAAAGTAGCATTGGGTTCATCAAGTAAAAATGCCCAGACTGTGATTGAACGGTTGGGTATTAGAGATAAATTCGATGCTATAGCCGATGGCTACAGCGTCTTTCAATCTAAACCAGCACCAGATCTGTTCCTATTTGCTGCCCAGCAACTCGGACTCTCGCCATCACAGTGTGTTGTCGTGGAAGATGCAGCGGCGGGTATAGAAGCTGCTCATGCTGCTGGCATGTCATCTGTGGGGATTGGCCCAGTTGAGCGAGTGGGTAGGGCTAATGTGGTCTTATCCAGTCTGAAAGGTCTGCGCTGGCAAGATTTGCACGAGCGGGTAACTACCAGCAAGAAAACACATGCACTCGTAGAAGCGACAGTGTAAGAGGTTGTTTGAAAAGTCTGATAGGTTGTAAAAAAGCTCTCTCGGTATACGCTTAAGCAAGACTAGACTAATTCCGCTTTGCTATCGGCTTTCAGCCATGAGAGAGTAAACAGGTTTAATAGAGGGTGCAATTTTACATGATGGAAACCTTATTTCATGCCTACACCCCTCTACTGACCTGGATAGGTTTAGGTTTTCTAATATCTCGGTTCATCCCAGATAGTTTTCTAAAGCTACTGGGTTACGCGCTTTACTGGGTTGGAATTCCGCTGCAACTTCTAGTTCTGGCACGTCATACTAACTTGTCTACTGGTGGACTAATACCTGGGATAGCAGTAGGAATCTTGGTTCTGAGTCTGATTTTAGCCCTATTAATCTGGTGGGGACGGCAATGGTTAATGAGTCGAAAAGAGCAGCCAAAACAGGAAAGCCTGGATTTGTCACTCAATACTTCATCTTCCATTAACTCCTTGATGCGAGCAAGTTTGGGCAGTTTTCTTCTAGCTACAATTTTGGGCAATACAGGCTTTGTCGGATTGACACTTACACAGGTGCTGACCAGCCCTGAAAATACTGACTGGGCAGTATTATTTAGCGTCACCAACAATGTTGTAGGCACATACGGGATTGCTGTCTTAATTGCTAGCTATTTTGGGAAGAGTCAAACCCAGAACCGTTGGTGGATTCAGTTACGGGATTTAGCCACTGTCCCCAGTCTATGGACATTTTTCATTGGCTTGAATACTCAGTTTGTGGAATTACCAGCAGTGGTAGAGTCAGGACTAAACCAAGCCGTTTGGGTTGTAATTGCTTTTGCTTTGTTACTGGTGGGTCTGCGACTTGGAACAATGAGAGGATGGAAAAATTTAGAAATCGCCTCAATTGCCAGCGTGTTAAAAGTCTTCATTGTGCCTGCGTTGGTGGGATTAGGTGCTACCTATTTAGGCGTGACTGGCGAACAGCGTCTAGTACTGGTGCTGATGTCTGGAACACCCACAGGGCTTTCTGTACTGATTCTGGCAGAAGTTTACGACCTGGATCGGAACTTATTGGCTAGCAGTATCGCTCTGACTTTTGTGGGGTTATTTTTCGCACTTCCCCTCTGGCTCGCCTGGTTTGGCTAAAGTTGACATCTGGAAGACCCAATAATTTCTGAGAAAAATTCTATGGGTTTAGAAACTAGGATGGATCTATCAAGCAAAAAAACAGTTACACTAGCCTTGATCTTGGAAAGTCTAAGCAAAACAAAAATGATGCCTCAAGTCAGCCGTTCAAGCTAAATTATATTCTCATTTCTAATGTCATACATATCGGTTACTAAAGCTAAGCACCTTGGAGGTTTCCCGAAATTTATGGTTTCCAAAAACATCTGCTTCCAGGAGGAAACACTAGTAGTAATAAGCTAGTCTATTTTCCAACAGAAGCAAGGGATTTTTTCGTAGCTCTATGATTGATGATCGTACTAGTAATTTAAACAATAAGTTGATCGGTTTTTGTGTCAAAGGTTTGACAGCGAATTACCGAACAGTAAATTTGTTAGTCGGAATGTTCGTCGCTGTTCCCGTCACTTTGGCATTGCCTGTGGATGCTTTGCAAGTAAAAGTGATTCCGACTAATCCTAAATTAGGGGATACGCTGTCGATAGAGATTAATCTAGATAATCCAGAAAGTGGTGGCAATCCAACGGTGGCTGTTGGCCAGAAGACTTACCCAGCATTTGCAATTGCACCGAGTAAGTATCGGGCTTTTGTTCCTACAACTCCATTAGAAACTGCTGGAACTAGAAAATTCAGGATTTCTGGGGATGGTCAGGTGCAAAATTTGGCGGTGAAAGTGAGCGATCGCAAATTCCCCGTACAACGCATTAATTTACCACCTGGAAAAGCCGGACTGCAAGCGACAAAGTTGGAACTTCAACGCGTAGCAGCTTTTAAGGCACTACAAACACCACAAAAATATTGGAGTGGTTCCTTCCTGAAACCAAACGCAGGGCGGATTAGTACGACCTATGGTGTACGTCGCTACTATAATGGTAAATTTGCAAATGACTACTACCATCGTGGCGTTGACTACGCTGGCGCAACGGGTTCGCCTGTGACAGCCCCAGCCGCAGGGCGAATTGCTTTGGTTGGTAGGGTATCTCAAGGGTTTCGGGTTCATGGTAACGTAGTTGGCATTGACCACGGTCAAGGCGTAACCAGTATTTTCATGCACCTGAGTCGTATTAATGTTAAAGAAGGTGATTTAGTGAAGGCTGGTCAATTAATTGGCGCAGTCGGTTCAACAGGTGCTTCCACAGGCCCGCACTTACACTGGGGGCTATATGTCAATGGGCAATCTGTTGATCCAACACCCTGGCGAACCAACATCTTTAATTAGTAGAGACTCAGTTGATTATGTCGGTACATAATTTGTGTTTTTTGTACCTATAATTAGGCAAAATAAATTAGATTGATACCGTCCCTACCTTGCTTGGCTAGAGTAAAGATGATGAGCGTTATGAGTATCGAAAAAATTGTAGAACAAGCTCTCCAGGATGGTTATTTGACACCAGCAATGGAAGCAGAAGTCGGACGAATCTGTGATAATGCCTCGGAACTCTCAATTGAGGAGTACATGGCACTGGATCGGCTGATGGGGTCACTGTTGACTGGTGAGGTAGTGGCGGTACCTCGCAAACAATTTATTAACGTCATGGAAGAACTGGTATTGACGGAAGCGATCGCCCGAGTAGCAGAAATTGAAGCTACCAGCGAAAGTTCTCTGGATGTCGGAGATATTGCCGCTTACGCCCTCAACCGTCTCCCACCTTTGTATGCTACTACCGAAGAAGGTGCTAACTACCAGCGTCAAAGGGCTAAAACAGAACTTCAAGAATTAATTTCTCAGCAAGTAGGCGAAGCGATCGGCCGTTACCTGGATAGACCTAATTTCTTCCCAGAACGTCAGGACTTGGGTAAAAATACTGCTAATGATGTTGTACGCCAAGTCAGTGCTTTACTCCAGGCACACGCACCTAACTTTGAGCAAAAATCACCACAATCTTAATAAAAGTCGGTGGGAAACTCTGTTACGAAAGTGGTTACAGAGGGATAGCCGCCCGCCGACTTTGGGCATTGGGCATTGGGCATTGGGCATTGGGCATTGGGCATTGGGCATTGGGCATTGGGCATTGGTAACTTCTTCCTTATTCCCCATTCCTTGTCTTAAAAAGTTTCCCACGGCAGGAAATCCGCCGTGGGAAACTTTTCGCCTGTGAATGAAGTTTTTCATAGTTATTAGGACTTACGCACTGTACAAATAAAACATTATGTGTACGAACGGGATTTGGTCGTTCCAGACTTTTGACAATTACCGTTACATAGATGGCGATCGCTAAAAGACAATTGAAAAATCACGTTTTCACGCCTGAAACCCATACCTGATATCTAGTATTTACTGTCAATGCGTAAGTCCTAGTTATTTGTCATTAATCATTAGTTTTTAGACAAATGACTAATGACCAATGACTAACAACTTTTGTTTAATTACGCACTATTACAGTTGTGCCTACTTTGACCTGCTCATACAACATTCTGACATCAGGATTACGCATTCTCAAGCAGCCGTGGGATACAGCGGTTCCCACCACTTCCACCTCTGGCGTACCGTGAAAGCCAATTTGATTGCGTCCATCTGACCAAAAGCCAATCCATCTATCTCCCAAAGGACTATCAGTACCTGCCTCAAAGACTTTGCCAGTAATTGGGTGACGCCAAATAGGATGGTGTTGCATGTGCATCACTTGGAAATCACCTGTGGGTGTTTCCCAACCTTTCTTACCTATAGCAATCGGGTAACTGGCAATTACCTCATCTTTGGCATAGACATAGGCGCGGTGGTCGCTTAAATCAACAACCACTTGTGTATTAGAAGATGACAGTTGATTAGATGATTTTTGTTGAGGTAAAGCCTGAGCTAATAGAGACTTTGGCCAGTTGTCTTTAGTTGTATTATCCCTTTGTTCTGGCGCTACTAATCGTGCTTTGCTTGGGAGGCCAGTCACTCTAGTTACATTTTTGCCAATAGCCAAGGGCTTTGATTTAGAAACCCTCTGATTTTCTTTGCGTCGATTAGACACAGACACACCCAGTGCATCCTCTAAGCCCACTTGTGAGAGATTGCCATAAACAGCTTGGCGGCTTCCTTGAGGACTGGAATCTGGCCGCAACGAAGCAGATGCGGGTTTTCCAAAATACGGTTCGGCTGTAGTAATGCGCCAATGGACAGCCAGAGATAAAATTGCTGTGCCAAAACAGAGCATCATTACCATACGCGCTACTGATTCATTTCTTACCATTGCCATCGCTTATTGTTTATCCCTGACATATCCAGCAAATAAATTGGATGCACTCATGCACCAAGGGTCAAAAATTTATAAATACTTCTCAATTTCATTATGAATCTGCTAATACTTCTGGGCAAACTAAAGCTATATAAACTTTGCCAACAGAAAAAATCTAAGTAGAAAACTTCATTTCTTTGAAGTTCCAAAGGTCGGAAGCCTTTGCTTGAAACACTCTCTGGAACTCTCGAAATGTAGCAATCAATCATTAATGGTGTGGGTGGAACAAAGACCATGTTTGAAAAAATATTGCTAACAGTCACAATTACATTTTCCCTCAATTTCTTTTTTCAAGTTCGTGTACCCGAACACACTAATTTTGGTAATTACCAACAACACTCAGAAAAAACATCAACTATTCTAGTAACAAATTCAAAAAAATAATAGTCATAGTAAATACAGCAGCCTAAATTACAAAAACTCTAACCTAGCTTTTAAGGGTATCAAATCTTACGTCTTAGATCCAGGATAAAGTATGAAATAGTGTGAAAGGGACTGGGGACTAGGGACTGGGGGTAAAATCGAAAAATTATGGTGGGGGCTTTTACCCGCCACCAAATTTTCAAAAACTTTTCCCAGTACACAGTACCTAGTACCCAGTACCGGAGCGGCGTTCCTCCCCCACCATACATAAAAGTTGGTGGGGGAGGAACGCCGCGACCAGATGAAATATGAATTGAAAAGTGCAAAATTTTGATCCCTCATCTTTAAAACCACATTTAACTATTTTTGTCAATAGCGTATACTTAGTTGCAAGTACTAGCACACGTATGCGTAAAATTGCTATTCCCTTACCAACTGTTAACTGATGGATAAAAAAGAAATTGTGCAAGCAAAATTAAGGAGATAGTGGCTTTTTCTGTTGCCTATAATGTGCCCAAACTTGTATACCTCAGTGTTACAGTCAAAAATCCGTCACCTTACCAAGGAACTTCGTGCTCATTAGCAGGTCTAATAGAAAGGGATGATTTAAAGCCAGTACGATCTATGAGCCAGTCGATTACTGTATCCTGGTCAACTGTTGATGCAAGGTATCCAGAAGCATCAGTGCAAGTTGACAAACTCTCTAATCATGATCTGATTTTGCGCTGTCAAGTGGGGCTGCGCCCTGATCGTGCTGCGTTTGCAGAACTATTGCGCCGCTATCAGACACAAGTTGATAGGGTTTTGTACCACCTGGCTCCCGATTGGTCAGACAGGGCTGATTTAGCTCAAGAAGTTTGGATTCGAGTGTATCGGAATATTAACCGATTGCAAGAGCCTTCTAAATTTCGGGGCTGGTTAAGCCGAATTGCCACCAACTTGTTTTACGACGAGTTACGCAAACGCAAGCGGGTTGTTAGTCCGTTGTCCCTGGATGCTCCTCGCTCGGTAGAAGACGGCGAGATGGATTGGGAAATTGCTGGAGATACCCCCGGACCAGAGGAAGCACTTACCACAAGAGAATTTTACGAACAATTACGGGAGGCGATCGCCGATTTACCAGAGGTGTTTCGTACTACTATTGTCCTGAGAGAAATCGAAGGCATGGCGTATGAAGAAATTGCCGAAATCACTGGAGTTTCCTTGGGTACGGTGAAGTCGAGAATAGCCAGAGCTAGATCTAGACTCCAAGCTCAGTTGCAAAATTATCTAGATATCTAATTTACAGCACCTTCTCTTTGCCCATTAACAGAATTTAAGCATTGATTAAGAATTGTGAGGAAAAAGCAGATTACTTCTGTCATCAGGAGGAAAAATGATTAATTTCTCCGGATTGTCAGAATCCTT
The DNA here is from genome assembly GCF_015206995.1 of aff. Roholtiella sp. LEGE 12411. Classification (GTDB taxonomy): domain Bacteria; phylum Cyanobacteriota; class Cyanobacteriia; order Cyanobacteriales; family Nostocaceae; genus Komarekiella. Next base: position 30,223 of record NZ_JADEXR010000050.1, read on the forward strand.
TACCCGTGTATGAGTTGGTAATAATGTTAAGATGACTACTGATTCTCAATTTTATGACCGTTCCCGCTCGCAACTAACTAAAAATTTGCCAAATGGAATGGCTAAGAATACCAATGAATCAACGGGTTTTATGGACATGGTGAAGCGCGATCGCTTCGAGTTATTAAGTGCCTACCTCGATGGTGAGGTAACAGCCGCTGAACGCAGGCAAGTAGAAGAATGGTTGGCAAACGATGCCTCAGTCCAATGCTTGTATGCCCGATTATTAAAGCTACGGCAAGGCTTACGGACTTGCCCAGTACCAGCAGCCCAACAGTCACCAGAAGCAACAGTCCAGCAAGTATTAGCACGTTTGCATCGCCGTTCTTGGTTAGCTTGGACGTTTGGAGGTGCGGCTATTGCTGCTTGCGTTCTCGGCGCAGTATCTGGTGTACTACTTGGTGGTGGTGCAAAAGCGCCGCAACTGGCGCAAAAGCCACCAATAGAACCAACACAACCGACTTCAGCGTCTATTGTCCCTTCAGCTTCTCCGCTGATGGTGGGATTAAATAATCCAGTAATTGAAATTCCCAAAGCAGCAGTAGCTTCTCCGGAAAATCGATTAAATCATGTACAACCGCAACAACGAGATACCAAACAAGATATTAACTAATTACAAAGTCAACAGTTAATTCACAGTTCATACCTGCACTTTGGAGTTAAACAGGAGTTGCTCCAGTAGCCATCTGGTTGAGGAAAACCTCTAAATTGGTAAACTCGTTCTTGGGTCATTAAGTAGACCTAATCGCAACCCAGGAATGATCCTTTTGGCTAATAAGGCTCCATAATTTATAAACTGGAGTTTAGACTAGTTCCCGGTGCGAAACTAGAGACACAGTAAACCAAAAGTATTATTAAAGCGGAAAAAAAGAAAAAATAGCATGGAGAGTGATAATGGCAGCGAAATAAATTAAGAACTCAAATATTTGGGAAAGAAAGTAATGCTGATGAAGTGATTTGCATCTGGTTTCAAATATTAATTAAGAAGAGAGTAAGCATTAATTGAATATGATTACTTAATAGATAATTATACTCATTAATCACGTTAAAATGCTAAAAAAGCGTTTTGAGTATTATTAGAGATTAAAGATGGCTGAAAGTATTAATTCTAATTTATCTAGATATAACCCAGCAGCAATTGAGGAAAAATGGCAAAAAACATGGGCAGAACTTGGCTTAGATAAGACACCCGCAGCAAGCGACAAGCCAAAATTCTACGCTCTGTCTATGTTTCCTTATCCATCCGGTAGCCTACACATGGGTCACGTCCGTAATTATACAATTACTGACGTCATTGCTCGCCTTAAGCGAATGCAGGGCTATCGGGTGCTGCACCCAATGGGTTGGGATGCGTTCGGCTTGCCAGCAGAGAACGCTGCCATCGACCGTGGTGTTCTACCAGCAAAGTGGACTGATCAAAATATTACTCAGATGCGGCAGCAATTGCAGCGTCTTGGTTTGTCTATTGACTGGGATAGCGAAGTTGCCACTTGTTCGCCAGATTATTATAAGTGGACGCAATGGATTTTCTTACAGTTTTTGCAAGCGGGGTTAGCTTACCAAAAAGAAGCAGCGGTAAATTGGGATCCCATTGACCAAACGGTGCTAGCAAACGAGCAAGTTGATAACGAAGGCCGTTCCTGGCGCAGTGGGGCAATAGTTGAGCGCAAATTATTGCGGCAATGGTTTTTGAAGATTACCGACTACGCTGAAGAATTGCTTAATGACTTGGATAAGTTGACAGGTTGGCCAGAACGCGTCAAGTTGATGCAGGCAAATTGGATTGGCAAATCAACAGGCGCTTACTTGGAATTTACCATCATTGGGTTAGATGAAAAAATCGCTGTATACACTACACGTCCAGATACAGTTTATGGTGTCAGCTACCTAGTGTTAGCACCAGAACATCCTTTCACAAAGCGCGTCACCACCAAAGCACAACAAGCCGCAGTAGAAACCTTTATTAAAGAGGTTTCCAATCAAAGTGAATTGGAACGCACTGCGGAAGATAAACTCAAGCGGGGTATCTCAACAGGTGGTAAGGCAATTAATCCATTTACAGGGGAAGAAGTGCCCATTTGGATTGCTGATTATGTACTGTATGAGTATGGTACTGGGGCAGTGATGGGTGTGCCTGCTCATGATGTGCGGGATTTTAAGTTTGCCCAAACTTATGATTTAACGATTGATTTTGTCATCGCTTCGCTAGATGATGTTGCGGATTTTCATTTAACTCCAGCATCAGAGATAGATGAAGTCACACAACTTATTCAGGTTGAATATAACCAGGCATACACTGAACCAGGAATCTTAATTAATTCTGGGCCTTTTACTGGCATGACTTCTACAAATGCTAAACAAGCGATTGTTGAATACGCCGAAAAACAAGGTTTTGGTAAAGTACGGGTACAATATCGCTTGCGGGATTGGTTGATTTCACGACAGCGGTATTGGGGGGCACCTATCCCAGTTATTCACTGTCCCAACTGTGGAATAGTACCAGTACCTGAAGCCGATTTGCCAGTGCAGTTGCCGGAAAATGTCGAGTTTACCGGACGCGGTGGTTCGCCTTTGACTCAGTTAGAAAGTTGGGTAAGTGTGTCTTGTCCAACTTGTGGCACTCCGGCGAAGCGAGAAACCGACACGATGGATACCTTTATTGATTCTTCGTGGTATTTCTTGCGGTTTCCTGATGCCAAGAACGAGCAGCAGGTTTTTGATTCCAGTAAAACCAACGACTGGATGCCAGTGGATCAGTATGTGGGTGGAATTGAACACGCGATTTTGCATTTGTTGTATTCGCGGTTCTTTACTAAGGTGCTACGGGATAGAGGCTTGTTGAATTTTGATGAACCCTTCCAACGTCTTTTGACTCAAGGCATGGTACAGGGCTTAACTTACCTAAATCCCAACAAGGGCGGTAAAGATAAATGGATTCCCTCAAATCTTGTGAATACAGATGATCCTCGTGACCCTCAGACAGGTGAACCACTGCAACGCCTTTATGCCACCATGTCCAAATCTAAGGGCAATGGTGTCGCGCCGGAAGATGTAATTGGTAAATATGGCATAGACACAGCACGGATGTTTATCTTGTTCAAAGCGCCGCCAGAAAAAGACCTGGAATGGGATGAAGCTGATGTAGAAGGACAATTCCGCTTCTTAAACCGGGTGTGGCGCTTGGTGACAGATTATGTTGCTGCTGGAGTATCCCGTAAGAAAGCCCAGCTATCAGATTTGTCTAAGCCGGAAAAAGACTTGCGGCGGGCGATTCACACTGCTATCAAAGCAGTGACAGAAGACTTAGAGGACGAATATCAATTCAACACAGCTATTTCAGAATTGATGAAGTTGAGTAACGCCTTAACTGATGCCAATTGCAAAAATTCACCAGTTTATGCGGAAGGAATTCAGACTGTGGTAGCGTTGCTGGCTCCTTTCGCACCACACATTGCTGATGAATTGTGGCAGTTATTGGGTGAGAGCAATTCAGTCCACACTCAAACTTGGCCGTCTTTTGATCCTGCTGCTTTAGTAGCTGATGAAATCACTCTGACGATTCAGGTTAACGGCAAATTTCGCGGCGTGATTCAAGTGCCGACGCAAGCAGATAAAGCAGCCCAGGAGAAGTATGCCTGTGAATCAGAAGTCGCCCAGCGTTATATCACAGGCAAGGAGATTAAAAAGGTAATTGTAGTACCTGGGAAGTTGGTGAATTTTGTAGTCATTTAGCTTAAACCGACAGAAGCCCCATATCCGACCGAAGGCGGTGTGGGATGAATGACGGGGCGGTGAGGAGTCCCAACCCCGATCAATAACGACTATCACTCGTTTAGCGTCATCGTGTCTTTACATTTTCAAAAGAAACTCTTTCCGAAAACTTCTCAAGATGGGTGGTAAATGTTACGCTATCCCATCATGACCATCAAGCGCCGACAATTTATTACAACCTTTGGGCTAGCTGCCTTAACTACCCAAATCCCACTACCTACCGCCCAAGGCAAGCTGTCCCCAAACACCATCCTTAAACCGCCCTGCCTACAAATCGGTGATACGGTAGGATTGATCGCCCCTGCGGGTATTATTGACGCTAAAGACATCGAAGCAGCAAATGAATCTATATCACGGTTAGGTTTAAAAGTCAAGCTAGGGAAGCATATTTTAGATCGTTACGGCTATTTAGCTGGAAAAGATGCCGATCGCGCTTACGATGTTAATGTTATGTTTGGCGATCGCTCTGTGAAAGCAATTATTGCTATGCGTGGAGGCTGGGGCTGTAATCGCATTTTACCCTTACTCAACTACTCGCTAATCCGTTCTCATCCCAAAATCCTTATGGGGTACAGCGATATTACTTCTCTATTGTTGGCAATTAATGCCCGCAGTCGGGTGATTACTTTTCATGGGCCAGTGGCTACGTCTACTTGGAATCAGTTAACGGTAGATTACCTCAAGCGCATCCTATTTAATGCTGAAGCAGTAACAATGCGAAATCTGAACACTAGCGGAGTGCAAGCGCAGGCGATACCTATTACTTCGGGTGTCTACGTTCCAAGAAAAGCTAGAGGTAAACTTGTGGGTGGTAACTTATCAGTGCTGTCAGCGATGGTAGGATCACCTTACTTGCCTTCCTGGAACAAAAGCATCTTGTTTGTAGAAGAAATAGGTGAGGATGTTTACCGTATAGATCGGATGCTGACGCAGTTAAAAACTGCTGGTATTCTTAACCAAATTTCTGGTTTTATTTTTGGGCAATGTACTAACTGTAGTCCTGGGAATGAACCGTCATTGACTTTAATGCAAGTATTGCAAGATCACATACTTCCTTTAGATATTCCCGCTTGGTACGGTTCAATGATTGGTCATATTAAGGATAAATTTACTGTACCAATTGGTTTGGAAGTAGAAATAGATGCCAATGTTGGGACAATAAGAATGTTAGAGGCCGCTGTCAGCAAAAAGAATGACTCAATTAAACGCTTTTATTAACTTGCTCATAAACATCTAAAACTTGACGCGCACAAGATTTTTCAATGTCAGATGCATAAAAGAGTGGTTGGACGTTGATTACGGTAAAACTCTCTGTAAAACGCCATCAACCACATATTTACAACACGTCCCATATTTGCTTCCCTGGTTTATCCAGCAACCGCATCTGAATCTAGTTTCCACTCATGCTTGAGCAATTGCTGGTAAGTCTTTTCTTGAATCATCATCCGCTCATACAGCATGAGCAGAAACGTTTGGGCCTGTTCGCGGGACATTTGCTGCACTTGGTCAGCAAAGCAACGGAGGCTAAATTCTTGTTCTAAAGATAATTTCATGGGCTGGTTCATTACTGGCTCCTGTGCCAAATTGGCGAAAACTAGCTATTTTGGTTTGCAGCTAGATACATTGAGCTATACACCCATTGAGCTTGAGGGCCTTCCCTTCTTTGTGGGTGTTATATTCTGTGAATTTATATTAACTAGTATAACAAAATATTTACAAAGCTGAAACGATAAGGGGTCAGCTTTTAACGCAGGGGAACGCAGAGGTATCACTGTGTAATTAAATTTTCAGCTTTGCCAAACCCAAATAACGGATGCCTTCTGGAGAGACGTCAAAACGGCAGGGTAAGACTTCTAAACCTAGAGCGATCGCAGCCCGCAACAACTTACCATATATAGGGTCTGTGATATCACCGGGGGCGAACTCAGTACAATCTCCCCGATTGATAAAGTAAAGCATCACCGCACGAGTTAGAGGTAGCAGCGCCGTCAGTTCCCGCAAGTGCTTTTGTCCCCTTGTCGTCTCCGTGTCGGGAAATACTGCTAATCTCTCCTGCGCCCAAGTTGTGTTTTTCACTTCTAAATAAATCGGGCGATACTCATCACTCCCTGTCAAGAAAAAATCCACCCGACTTTTTTTATCTTGTCCATAAACTACTTCACCCCTAATTTGGCTATAGTCGCCCAATTCCGGGAAAAGTTGTTTTGCCAAAGCTAGCTTCACTAATCGATTGGGTAAAATAGTATTTATGCCTACCCAAGTCGGCTCATTATCATGTACCTGAATCAGTTCCAAGGTGTAAGCCAATTTGCGGTTGAGATTATCGCTTTTAGAAAGCTGTACTGCACTACCAGGAGTCGATACTCCAGTCATTGGCCCTGTATTTGGACAGTGTGCTGTCACTACTTCGCCAGAAACAAGTTGAACATCGGCAAAAAAGCGCTTATAACGCTTAAGCAAAATACCAGGATACAGGGGTGGATAGCGGTAAAGCCAATCAATCATTATGGAACCTTGGAACTGCTAGTAAATATACGTCGATTTTGCTGTAATTCTTCTTTAATGAACTAAAACTGATAGCGCATACACTGTACCGCTATTTAGAAACCTGCCAAAGCAGAATTTGTTTCTGGGGTCTTGTGGAAAAGCCCTATTATTATGTTTGAGCGCCTTCTAATATCACAATTTGTCAATTTTTGTAGTTAATTTTACGACATTTTAATAAAAAGTAGCATATACTTATATTGTATAAGCCTCTCATCAAGAAAAATTCGGGAAGATTTAAACGTGCAAGGAGGTAAATCCTATGCAAAAAGTATTGGGATTAACGGAATTAGAATATGCCTTTCTATTTACCCTGAGAAAGGTAAATTCAATAAATCTAGAAGGTTTTAAGCAATTTTTTAACGAACTACCTCTTGACCCTTATATCAAAGGTAATTATCGTTTTAGAAGATTATCTCGGTTCACAGTTTCTAGAGATTATTTAATCAAACTACCTCATGGCTATCTCTTCCAAAGCAAAGAATATAATCCATTAGTGGGCGATGTAAAAAGAGAGTTTGCAGAATTAGATGATGCACTCATAGAAGTTGATATCTTCAAAAACCTGGTTTTGGCATTTAGTGATTCGTGTAAACTTCATCCTGAAGCTGAAATTGGGGTTCATCAAATCAGAACTATCTGTTCTCCAGATAATTTAGGTAATCCAGCACCTGAAGGTATTCATCAAGATGGCACTGATTTTATTGGTATCTTCTCCGTTGATAGATATAATATTCAAGGTGGAGAAACACATTTATACACTGCTAAAAAAGAAAAGCCTGTATTTAGTAAAATTCTAAATCCCGGTGAACTATTATTAGTCAACGATCATGAATTTTTCCACTTCACTACTCCTATAAAACCACTCACAGACGCTCAGGGAACAAGAGATGTTTTTGTTCTAACTTCCCCCAGTCTACTTTCTGAATAATATTCTCAAAATTGCTATTTTAGTCAACTGTAAATATTTTGCAATCTACAAGATATGGGGAAGTGAATGCAGTCATTTCCCCAGCTTTTTTACCTGGTATTGGAAATAATCGTGCAGATAGTGGTTTATCCAACTTGATAGCTAAAGTTGCCATATCAATTAATAGTGCTGCAATCTTTTCTGTTGTGATATCACCTGGAATTGGCACTGTATCCAATCCACAGCCACAAACTGCTGAATATAATAATAAATTGGTAATATTATAAGTCTGCTCGTTAGCTCTTGCAGCCAGACCTACGTCTTCGCAAACTGGAAGCATAAGACCAGAGTAGCCGCAGATTTTTACTGATACACTTTTCAACACACGAGTCAGCATACCAGAAATTGCCAGTGTTCCTTGATTTCCAAATTTCCCATTCATCAGTAGTATTTCATAAGCAACAGCAATACTATTTTCTTTATCTAAAGATGGCGTAAGAGATGTATCAATACCTCGATATGCAATATCAAATTTATCAGATATTTTTTCAGCGATCGCAGCAATTTTATTCAATTCTACTTCCAATAGTAATTGCAGATTATTTTCTGCTACTTGCATATTCTTGTTCGCATGAATGAAGGCTTGCGTTACCAAATTACCTAATTCCAAACCTATAGCAAAAGATGTATTTCCTGCATGGTAGGAAGTAGGAAAAAAGGGAATATCTGGCTGGCAGTTTGCCCATGCACAGAAGCGAAAATTACCATAGCCATTTTCACTTTCTTGGGAAATTTGTTTAATAACTTTAGCAGATTCCCAGGCATTTTCAAAGTTTATACCAGTCTGGCGATCGCCAATTTTACTTGAGGAGTAAATCACCGATGTATTTCTGTTTATATCTGGAATTATAGCAATAGTTTCGGGTTTACTTGCATAACCAATATTGAAAAAGCTGATATTAAGATTTTGACAAACTTGTTCTAAAGCTTGAATTTCACTGATAATTTCGACTGTTGAAAATCCTTGTAAATATTCTGCCCAAGCATTAGTAGCTATTCTAGTAGTTTGGACTTCGTAGCCTTGTTGTTCAAAAAACACCTTTGCTTGCTGGTTAAATCTAGCCGCGTGTTTAATTTTTTCTATCTCCTTTGAGGATTGAAGTGAGATTCCTGTCGTGATAGTTCTAATTTTCATGACTACGAAGTATCATTAAGATAACAAAAATTTATATATTATTGTTTTAACGTAGATTTAGACTAAACTAAACTCAAAACATTGGAAGTGTATAATATTCCATTGGGTATATACTCTTGATAAAAATTTACAATAACCTGTTCGTTTGGTTTTACGAAGAATAGAAAATAATTGAAAGTCATGCTGAATACTTAAAATATTCAGGGTCAATACCTTTTGGAATTAAACTAACTGATTCAACCAAAAAAACGCCATGAATGAAGATTTTTACAATAAAGGATTAGAAAAAGCTAAACAAAAAGACTATGCTGGTGCTATTGAGGAATTTAACCATGCTTTACAATTAACACCTTACTTTGCTGAAGCTTATTTTCAACGGGGTTTGGCATATTATGACTCAGGCGCAATTCTTCAAGCTGTTTCAGATTACACCGAAGCCCTAAAGCTTAATCCTAAGAGTGTCGATGCATATTATTGTCGTGGATTAGCAAGGGTAGCACTGAAAAATCTGCCAGGGGCGCTGGAAGATGTTGAACACGCTATTCGTCTGAATTTAAATTATGCAGCTGCTTATAGTCTGCGGGGAATTGTGCGGCGCAAACAGGGGTATATTCAAGATGCGATCGCCAATTTTAGAAAAGCAGCAAAATTATATCTAGAGCAACAGGATAAAGAAAATTGTCGCCTCTGCCTAGAAAAGATTAAAAAGTTACAACCCCCAGAAAAACTAGCTGCTCAGCAATTAAGTTATAAAAATACGTCAATCACATCCACAAATGATTATTTTACGCAATTATTAGAAAAGGCTGAAAGAGGAGACACACAAGAGGCGATCGCTGATTTAAACTGGGTGTTACAAGCAGATTCGCTAGATGCCCAAGCTTACTGCTGTCGTGGCGTTGTGCGTTGTAAAATGGCTAGTTATCGAGAAGCGATCGCTGACTTCAATCAAGCACTACGACTAAATTTTCAAGATGCAATTGTCTATCGCAACCGAGGCAAAGCACGTTATTTGTTAGGTGATCATCAAGGAGCGATCGCAGATTTTAACCAAGCACTCCAGATGCAACCGCAGGATGTTTTAGTCTATGTTGCTAGAGGAAACGTCTATCGAGCAATGGGCAATTATCTCAGCGCAATTCAAGACTATAGCCAAGGGTTACAAATTAATCCCGATGATGCCCAAGCCTACTACAATCGCGGCATTGCATATACTTTCATGGAAGAAATGCAAAACGCTGTAGAAGATTATCAGCGGGCTGCAAGTATTTTTTGTGAACAAGAAGATTGGCAAAATTATCAACAGGTTTTAAACAGCCTAGAAAAAATTCAGAAATTTAGTCCTGAATCCAAAAAGCAAAAAGATAACCTGCTACGTCAGCGACTTTTGCGACTAGTTGGAGGATATTGGGAAATCGCTCAAAGATTGATTGACCAAAAGCAAGATTACTATCCTGGAATGTCAGAAGAGTGGTATTTGCAAAAAGTGGTCGATGATTTGGAACGCGATCGCGGCAGCTAATAAATTGGATGATATCTCAACTAAAAAACTAGTTGTTCAGTTTACCTAACTCCCATGCCCCATGCCCGGGAGCAACGCGATTTTGTGAGGTGCTGAAACCTACGACGTATAAGTAATCGGACAGAAATATTTACACATTAGGTTTTAGGCTACATAAGGGTTTCAGGTCGAAATTTGTGTAATTAATTTTGTCTTACTACTTATAGGTTGTTTCAGGATGCGATCGCAACTAGAAAATCAGGTTTTGTTGAGAATATAGAGGTTTAATTGAGAACTAAACCCCGATCTCACTTTTTCGCGTTGCTCCCCCCATGCCCCATGCC
>NZ_JADEXR010000276.1 GCF_015206995.1 aff. Roholtiella sp. LEGE 12411
GAGGACATCGAGGACAAGTTAAAGCATTTCCTCTGTCCACTCGCAGGCAGTGATTTAATGCGACTGGATCTTGTTTGAAAAATTCATCAACCATTTGATGAGGCGATCGCAAACAATTGTGTTTAGAACCATGCTGACACTAGACCGTTCCGAAACAACCTCAACCCTTAACTACAGCAAGCTCAACAGCAGTATCCAGGAAACCTTCACGGCCATCGACAGGTTCGAGTGGCAAGCGGTAGATGAAATTATGCAAATGCGGGAGCAACAACTTTACCTGCAAGCTGGGTACAAAAACTTTGAAGAATACTGCCAAGCTGAATTATCCGCCTGGGGCGGTTATCGGCGGATAAATCAGCTGCTAGGAGCCAAGACAGTCATTGACGCATCCGGCGAGTTGGGCAAGCACATCAAAAATGAGCGTCAAGCCCGTCCGTTAGTTCGGCTAGCCAAAGAACCAGAGAAACTTAAGTCCGCCGTAGCTCTTGCACTTGAAGGCAACTCCTCCCCTAGTGAATCGGACTTTGCCGCTGCTGCTAAAAAATTGGTTCCTTCCACACCACGCAAAAAAGTCAAAGAACCATTGGTTCCTGAAAATATTGAAAGCATCGCATCTCTCAAACAGCAGCACCAGCTTGAGTTAGAGCGACTGGAACAGGACTTGAGGATTGGCTTGCAAGTTGAGGCTACCGCCAGGGCTGAGGCACAAATTAAGGAGCAACTGTCGGCATACCAGGAATTACTACAGCAACAAAAAGAGCAGAACATTCAGTTGCAGCAGCGCTTGGATGAGATGGAGGGGTTAAGGCAGTTGGAGATTGAGAATCAACAACTCCTTTCTCGCATTCAGGATTTGGAAAACGCCGTACAACAGCATCCTGACCAACAATGGGGGAATACCATGACGCAACAGGCGACTAAAGCGTTAAACAAGCAGGTGAAACAGTCCCTAGAGAAAACCATTGATTTGCGATCGCTCTCGGTTGAAGCACCCAAGGAAAATGCCCAAGAATGTCTGCGGCTGATGGGTATGGCTTTGGGGAATTTAGCAAGTGCGATGAATAGCGCCAAAGTACTGGAAGCTGCGGCAATAATTCTGGGGAGTGACCCGACAAAAGAGGCTATAGCTCACCGCGCCGAACAATTGCAGATGTTACCCCAGGCGGTTAATGAGATTCGGGCTGTCTTGTCTAAGCCTGGATGCAGTTGGCAGGACTATTGGGCGGTGGCTGAAAAATATCAGTCGATTGAAAAGGACTATCGGGCTGAATTGTCCACCGACGAAATAAAGCTGATTACTGGACTTTCTCAAGCATCTGCCCAGCCCCAAACTATCAAAGTCGGTTCTATTGTGGCCCACGCTGATCCTTATCGAACTTTGTATGCGGAACGGGGAGAAGTTATAGAGGATTTGGGAGACGAGTTGGTAGTCGCCTGGGATTGTTGGAAGGAGCAATCCAAAAAGACCGACAGGTATTCCAGAGATGAATTGCGATTTTGCCAGAGCGAGTAAGTCTTAACCACTGAAAAATCATGCCCCAACTAGTATTTTTGGCATTCGCCCTATTGCTGGCTATCGGTGTTTGGCTGCTGCTTTCTTTGAAGTGAGCGCGTCCCTAAGCAGAAAAAATTACTTCTGCCGTGAGCGATCTGCTTTTCGTTAGCATTAATGTCCCCACGTTAATGTTTAATAAAGGTGGATTCAACATAAGAGTAAGCTATGTTGAATGATTCCTCCACGCTGACTACCCCCGAACTCGTTGACCTGTGGCTGTATGGGAAGTCAAAAAATACCCAGCAGAGCTACAGTCGATTGACGCGCAGTTTTTTGATCCACATTGGCAATAAGTCTTTGAGGGAAGTTACTCTTATGGATTTGCAAACGTGGGAAATAACTCTTTCGGGAAGTGACAATTCAAAGCGAACAGCAGTAGGAGCGATTAAGAGTCTGTTTTCCTTTGCTAAAGAGTTAGGCGTGATATCAGCCAACATGGGAACACTGGTTAAATCACCGAAGGTAAAAAACCGATTGGCAGAAAGAATTCTTACCGAAGAGGAAGTAAGGGGGGTAATGGATGCTGCCCTTAGTCCACGCGATCGGGCTATCATTCGCTTACTCTATTTTGCTGGGCTACGAGTCAGTGAACTTTGTGAACTGAAGTGGCGTGATTTGAAAGCTCGTAAGGATGGTGGACAAATAACGGTATTTGGCAAAGGCGATAAAACTAGAGTAGTGCTAATTGGTACTAGCATTTGGCGCGAGATTCAAGAATTAAAGGGAAAAGCCAAAAAAGATGACCCAGTGTTTGTTTCTGGTAAAGGCGGTCATTTGTGCCGAAGTATGGTTTTTCATATCGTCAGAAATGCGGCAAAGCGTGCAGATCTAGAATCAAATGTCAGTCCACATTGGCTGAGGCACTCTCATGCAAGTCATAGTCTTGATAGAGGAGCGCCAATTCACTTGTTGCAAAAAACTTTGGGGCACAGTTCAGTTGCAATTACTGAAATGTACCTGCACGCTCGACCGACTGAAAGCAGCGGCTTGTATTTACTAGATGAAGAAGATGATAGTTGATGATAAAAAGCTAGCGCTTGAGCGGTAGTGTTTGAAGCTTTTTGATGCCTTCAAGCCGTTGGTAAAGAGTAGCTGTATTTCTTCATGGCTGAGAATCTTAGCTTTGCCGTGGCGATCGCGCTTCATCTACCATACACCGTGATTTTCACCGCATTTTTCAGTTTACGTGGTCACGCCAAAAATGGCTAATAATACAAAAATATTATTAATCTCATTTGGTAAAAAATATGACCGAAAGAGGCGAGATTTACAACCATAACGGTAAACCCACGGCAAATTTGTCATCACGGGATTTGGCCCAAAGATTTGCTACGGCTATCGGTGAATTTAACTGGCAGACTGACTATCTTAAGTTTTGCGAACTTTTAGAATTAGAACCGGGAGATTATGCGTACGAAC
>NZ_JADEXR010000277.1 GCF_015206995.1 aff. Roholtiella sp. LEGE 12411
CGTACGGATGGTCGCGGTTATGCAAGGATTTTGGGCTATTGTATCCTCAAGTCTTGCACCTGAATATACTTCTTTGGTCAGATAATCTATATACTGTGAGCTTCTCTTTCTTTTTCAGCAAGCCCTACATAGGTTAGGTTATATTGCTCTCTCAAAAATGCACCAACGTAAGCAAATCCCCCAAACATACAAAAGCCTTCAATAAATACTCCCAAAATCACAGTACGCGCAACAGGTTGGTTCATGAGTTGGTAATAAGGCTGGAATGTTAGCAAACGTACTTGATCTTGGGAACGATTGCTATCACTGAGGTGGCGTGTTCCCCGCCATAGGAATCCAGCAATACTAAGGCAAACGATGCCAAATAAGAGAAATATGTCACGCCAACCAATATATTCTCCAAAAATGCCTCCTAAACTACCACCCAGAATTTGACCCAGCACCAGAGCACTTAAATATCGTCCTATAGCCGCTTGACGTTCTTCGTAAGGGAAGTTGTCGCCGATATAAGCGAGTGTGATGGGGATGATTCCAGCAGCAGCCATACCCGTCAAAAACCGCAGCAAGGTAAGTAAGATGATATTTGAGACAAAGGCACAAATACCCGTGCCGATGGCAAACGCTATGAGTGCTGCTGTAATCACCTTAAGTTTCCCAATGCGTAGGCGTAGCCCGTCGTAGACATCGCCAAGTGGGCCATAGACTAATTGAAATAGTCCATAGGGAATCGTATAGGCCGAGATAATCACCGCAGCACTGCCAACACCAACGTTAAACTCGTCAGCAATGATGTGCAGCAGGGGATCAATCACACGCGCATCAGCAATCACCATGAAGGCAGCAGCACCCAACAATCCCAATGAAACAGGCTTTTTGCCTGCTATATCTGTTGCTAACCTGCCCACCCAATTCTCCTATTGTTTTATGCCCAAAACGCTTAAGGCTGAATAGTCTTCGCGGACTGGTTAAATAACAAATCTCGTGATTTTTCGACATCTAGCGTCTGATTTTTGAAAGCTTCTGTTTCTGCCTTCTCATAAGCGCGAATTGTTGCTGGACGAGCCTTAATTGTCTCAAACCAGCGCTTGAGGTTGGGAAAATCTTCTAGCTTCTGGCTTTGGGTTTCATAGGGCACAATCCAGGGGTAAGAAGCAATATCGGCGATGGAATAATCACCAGCCACAAACTCTCTATCTGCTAGGCGCTTATTGAGAACTGCATATAAGCGTCCCGTTTCCTTAACGTAGCGGTTAATAGCATAGTCAATCTTTTCGGGAGCATATTTACTAAAGTGGTGGTTTTGTCCCGCCATTGGCCCTAGCCCCCCCATTTGCCAGAATAACCACTCTAGAACTGCAACGCGTTGGCGTAGATCGTTGGAGGGATCGTGCAAATCTTGGAGAATCCATTTCCCGGTTTTTTCTGCCAAATATAACAAGATTGCACCAGACTCAAAGACGGAAATCGGCGCACCTCCAGTTGCTGGTTCATGGTCAACAATGGCCGGAATGCGATTATTGGGAGAAATCTGAAGAAATTCCGGCTGAAATTGCTCCCCAGCGGCAATATTTACGGGAATAATCGTGTAAGGAAGTCCGACTTCTTCCAGAAACATTGTGATTTTATGACCGTTTGGGGTTGTCCAATAGTAAAGCTCAATCATGGTTTGTTTCTCCCATTATCTTTTATTCAGTATTAACACGGTTAGCAGAGTTAAATATAACGTCTCTACTCGTGGTGTTTCTTGGCTCAGCAGCGATCATGCATCAAAAAAATTACGATAAATTGAGAATTAAAGAGCAAGATGGTTGAGTGAAACGCAAAAACATCAATTTGGTTGAGTAGTAATTATGACTTTGGTGATTTTGCGATCGCCACCCAAACTCGATGATGAACCTGAAGAATTGGTGTTGAAAATTTTGCTTGGAGTAATGCTGCTAGTTCTCGGTCAAATACTTCTACTTTGTCTGCTGTCAGGCTGGCTCCCACACCAGCACTAGCACGAATCCGCCCACGCCAATCTTCGTGTGTATAAGGCACAAAAACATCATAAGAGAATGTTTGAATTTCTCGGAATCCTCCCTCAGCAAGATCTCGTAACCACTGGGGATGCAAACCAATACCACCGCCCATTTGCCACGCTGGATTATGAGCTTCTATCAGTTGTTCGGTTGCTTCAACGACATTAGCTTTTAAAGGTATCCAATCAAAATGAGCGATCGCTATATAGCCATTAGCTCTTAATATACGAGCAACTTCCTGCACTGCAAGGGAACGGTCAAACCAATGCCAGCACTGTCCAGCTGTTACCACATCAGCACTTGCATCTGGTAAAGCAGTATTTTCCGCAGTTGCTAGTTGATACTTTACTTGAAGTTGAACAGATTGGTCTAATTGCCTGGCTTGTTCTAGAAGTGCCCCTGATTGGTCTATGCCAATTACATCACAACCTCTAGCTGCAAAGCCTCGTGCTAGTGTTCCTGTACCTGTGCCGAGATCGACAATGTTTTGTCCAGGTAGACCGATACAGTATTCAGACAGTTTGTCAAATAATGAACTGGGAAAACCAGCGCGGTGTTTTGCGTAATCGCTAGCAGTTGCACCAAAGTCAATTTTCATCTCAAACCTCCAGAAGACTCCCACCATAGCTGTACTCAGCTTGATGGTGAGATGTCCTATTCAAAAATCGTGACATACATGTTCATGTTGTAATTGGGGATTGGGGAACTCGGGGCCCCCTCTGGGGATAAGGGGTAATGGGGACTGGGCATTGGGCATTGGGGATTGGGCATTGGGCATTGGGAAAACAAGGAGGAATTATTGAAGAAGTCTGTTCCTCGCCTATCTTGTCTCTTTATCAATGCCCCATACCC
>NZ_JADEXR010000278.1 GCF_015206995.1 aff. Roholtiella sp. LEGE 12411
CCCACAAAGGGGTGGAGTTTTTGGGCATGAGGGAGTATCCCCAATGCCCCATGCCCAATCCCCAATGCCCAAAGAATAAATAATTACTCTGAGTTATTTGGCGTTAAAAAACAGTACAAGCCCTGTACGCTGGAAATTTCACCCTTTCTGGTGCGAGAGTTAGCAGTAATTGCAGTATGCACCAGAAGTTTAGTATGACGACAAAGGCATTCCCAAATATCGCAGGGTACTTGAAAAGTGCAGGAATCAAGTTTTTGGAGATGGGAAGCTTCCTTATAACCAGTTTTATCGCAAGCTGGAAACGCTACTTCCTGGGCGACACTGTTGAAGTTCGCCCCGCCTTGGATGTCCATCCCACCTTAGCTGGCCCTGTCCTTAGCTTAGGTGGGGGTGGCCCCGATGTAGATGACGCTATTCAGTGGATGATCAACCAGGTTAGGGGAGGTACTAAGTACACCACCAAAGTTGATGTTGTAGTTATCCGCACTTATGGTAATCACGATTACAATCGGCTAATTTATGCCATGAAGGGCGTGAACTCTGTGGAGACTCTTGTTATTAGCAACAGACAAGAAGCTAACAAAACTGAGATTGTTGAGAAAGTCAGAAAAGCTGATGTAATTTTCTTCGCTGGCGGCGACCAATGTCAATACATCCGCAATTGGAAAAACACCAAGCTAGAGACTGCCATCAAGTCAGTTTACGCTAGAGGAGGTGGTATTGGTGGCACTAGTGCGGGTGCGATGATCCAAAGTGATTGCGTCTACGATGCTTGTGCTTCTTCCGAAAAAGGCATTGAAACCAGAGATGCACTTGAAGATCCGTACCGGGATATTACTTTTAGTTACAACTTTTTCAACTGGAGCAATTTTAAAGGAACCATCGTAGATACGCACTTTGACAGGCGCGAAAGAATGGGTCGAATTATGGCCTTTATTGCTCGTCAAATTAAAGACGGTGTATCTAGAAGTGTTTTAGGTATAGCGGTTAGCGAAAGTACATCGGTTGTTGTGGATAAAGACGGTCTAGCGAATGTTATAGGTAGAGGTGCAGTATACTTTGTACTTGGCGATCATCTACCTGAAGTCTGCGAACCCCGAACTCCTTTGACTTTTTCCAACTACAAAATTTGGAAACTTCGCAGTGGCGACACCTTCAACCTCAAATACAGACCGACATCAGGCTATTATCTCAGGAGCGTCAAAAGGGGAAGGATTGACTCAAATCCCTATTGAGTCAAGAGTCAAGAGTCAAAAGTCAAAAGTCATTAATTATTCTCTCCCCCCACTCCCCCACTCCTCTACACCAGAGTTGCTTGTTTGCGTAAACTTTGAATAGTAGCGATCGCATGTTTGGCTACGATATCGATCTCCTCTTGGGTATTAAACCGTCCAATGCCAAACCGCACTGAGGCATAAGCTAGCTGTTCTGAGTGTCCCAGTGCTGTGAGAACATGGGAGGGTGCAGTGATTGCCGATGAGCAAGCAGAACCAGAAGACACTGCCATTACTGGCTGCAATCCTAGCAAAAGTGCGGCTCCATCCACCCCCTCAACACTAATGTTTAAGTTTCCCGCCAGTCGCTGTTGAGGATGTCCATTGAAATGAATTCCCTCCAACTGTGAAAGCACGTTCCACAGTCTTCCTCTAAGTTCGGTGAGGCGTTGGTTTTCTGTCGCTTGTTCAGCCAAAGCTATTTCTACAGCTTTACCAAATCCGACAATTTGCGGTGTATATAAAGTACCAGAACGCATCCCGCGCTCATGTCCACCACCATGCTGCTGAGGAGCAAGTTGTACTCTGGGGTTCCGCCTGCGGACGTAGAGCGCTCCGATGCCTTTGGGACCATATACTTTATGTGCAGTTAATGACATTAAGTCGATTTTTATTGCTTGCACATCTAGGATAATTTTACCAATAGCTTGGGCTGCATCGGTGTGGAATAAAACTTGGCGATCGCGGCACATTTCCCCAATTTCTGCTAAAGGTTGCAACACGCCAATTTCGTTATTTGCAGCCATGATCGATACCAAAATTGTTTCAGGACGGAAGGATTTTGCTAATTCAGTTAAATCAATCAGTCCATTTTGTTGAACAGGGAGAATAGTGATGTCAAAACCGAGGGTTTTTAAATAGTTACAAGGGTCAATAACTGCACTATGTTCAGTAGCAACAGTAATAATATGCTGTCCTTTCTTAAAATAAGCTTCCGCAACACCTTTAATAGCTAAATTATTAGCTTCGGTAGCACCACTAGTGAAAACAATTTCCTCTGGTGTAGCGTTGATTGCTGCTGCCAAAATTCCCCGCGTTTGTTTAACAGCTGCTTCTGCTTCCCAACCGTAAATATGACTAATACTGGATGGATTGCCAAAGTGTTCTGTAAAGTAAGGTAACATTGCTGCCAGTACTCGCTCATCCACAGGCGTAGTAGCATGGCAATCGAGGTATATAGGGCGAATAGACATAACAACGTAGTAGAGGAAAAGTAAACGTCATGGGAGGTGTTCGATATCATGATAAAAAAAGAATGTGTTATTTTATCGATAAAGGTAACTCAACAGGCTTTTATGAACAAATAAAAAAGTTACATATTTTTGTTTGTAAAAAATGAGTGGATTAATCAAGGAAATCTAGAAGATAAGTTTACATCATCTGAAGTAAAAAGGCTCATTATACTAGATAATGCTAGCTACCATAAAAAGAAAGATATTCTGGAAAAAATAGAACAAGAGATGCCGAAGGGAGCATCCCAGTTTTTTGCAAAGAAAGCGAAAATCAGTCAGGATAAGTAAGACGAGTGTATTTACTTAGCGATGACCCCAGAACAAAAACAAGCTCTTCAAGAACACATTCAAGCGATCGCTA
>NZ_JADEXR010000279.1 GCF_015206995.1 aff. Roholtiella sp. LEGE 12411
ATGTGTATAAGAGACCGCCATTCCCCATTCCCCATTCCCCATTCCCCATTCCCCATTATTCAACTACCTCATTTACTGGGAATCTATCAATCAACTGCATCGCTCGATAAGCATTGCGCTGAAAAGATGTTGGCAAATGAGGTACATGGGGAATCTGCGATAATAAATCTAAAGTCCGACGTAAAAGTCTGACTACATCGCCTTCATCCAAGGTGGTATTTTCGCACAGTTCTGTCCACTCCATTCCCAAAGCCCACTGTTCCACTAGGGCAATTAATTCAAACTCTAACCATATAGGCAACGCTACATTATACCGCCGTTGTAGTTGGAACATCTGACGGCGAATTCCCCGCAATTTCGCCAAAGCTTCAGCTACTTCATTGCTGAGGTCGAAATTAACCTTACTGTCTGGACGTGGAGTTTCTGTCACCAAAGCCGCTACCGCTGCTGCTAAATGTTGGGGATCTAAGTTGTCCAGTTCACCACTAACGAATGCCAAACCTAGCCACAGTTCATTCTCTCCCCGAATTGCGGCAGCGATACGCCCTAATTCTGTGGGCACTAAATTATCCAAACAGCCAAAGTGTTGTAGAATCTCAATTAAATTAGTAAACTCTTCCCAATAACGTTGAGATTGTTGCTCTACTTGAGTTTGCAACACTTGAAGTTCAGCTTCTAATTCAACATAACGGGCCCTGCGTTTAAAAATAGTGGCAGCATTGCCTGATTGATGTAGGGGATGAGATTCCAATTGCTCTTGGATAGCGGTTACACGACTGAGTTGTTCGGCTACTTCTGGAGCCAGATACAGAGACTGCTCTGGCTCAGGGATACATTGGGCGATCGCAAATGTTTCTTCGTTACCACGTCGTGATTGTCCCGGTTTCAAAGGCATCTCTGGCGGTGGTAGCACTTCAGGTGGCACTTCAACTCGCGGTAGTTCGGCATATAAATCGACTACATCCCCTGTGGTAGCTACATACCAGCGGTTATCGAGTCCTAAACATACTAAGTAAGGAGCTTGACCAGAACCCAGTGTTTTTCCCACTAACACTGCTGTTACGGGTGAAGGCACTGTGATGTGTTTCCCCTTGAGACTCAACAGGGTTCCCGACACTGCAAAGCCCAACATCATCGCTAATTCTTCTTGTCGGTTTTCCAGTGCTTGCTCTTGGAGGGTTTTCAAGATCTGGCGTTCCACTTTCAGGCGTTGGCGCAATTTCTCATACACAGCCAGTTCATTTTCATCAACTGCTGCGATTTGCTCCTGTAGTTGGACTAACTGATTTTGCAGTTGGGCAATTTCCTCGTAATCTGGTCTTAAATGTAAGGTCGCCATGTACTGCCCAAAGCTCCGTTCAATCAGTTCCCTAGCTTGCTCCAGAGTATGGGTTTGCAATAAGTTCAATACCATACCGTAGCTGGGCGTAAACTGGCTGACTAAGGGGTCTGGCTTGGATGTGGCTAAATACGCTGCTTCTTTCGCGCCTTCAAAGGGGGTTTGTACAGTCACCACATGACCTTGTTTATCCATTCCCCGGCGACCAGCACGTCCTGCCATTTGCAGGAATTCGGAAGCGTTTAACAGGCGATGTCCGGTATCAGTCCGCTTAGAAAGGGTGGAAATAACTGTTGTGCGGGCGGGCATATTAATTCCCGCTGCTAGTGTCTCGGTGGCAAATACGACCTTAATTAACCCTTGCTGAAATAGTTCTTCTACTAGCACTTTCCAGGCTGGCAAAATCCCGGCGTGGTGTGCCGCAATTCCCCGGTACAAGGGAGCAATTTGTCCAGAACGTCCGGCTTCGGGATTGCGGGCTAAAAAGTCATCAATTTGTTGCCGCAAAATCTGGGATTCGTCATTATTTACCAGCCATAAATCACCCACTTCTGCCACTGCTTTATCACATCCCCGGCGGCTGAAGATAAAGTAAATCGCTGGTAGCATATCTCTTTGCTGTAGCTGGCTCAAGGTATAAATGATCCCAGGAGCCTCTGGTCTTCCGGCTCTCCCCCTCTCCCTTTCTCCCCCTCTCCCCCTCTTTTTCTGAAGGCGGGGGTTGATTTTAGTGTTGCTATCATTTAGTAGAGGAAATAGCCCTTTAGGATTGCAATAGTGAAATTCTAAGGGCACTGGGCGAAAATCGGAGTAAATCAGGTCAGTTGGGCCGTGGACGCGATTTAGCCAGTCGGTGAGTTGATCGCTATTGGCAACTGTTGCTGAAAGGGCTGCCAGTTGGACTTCACGGGGACAATAAATAATTGATTCTTCCCAAACTGTCCCCCGTTGGCGATCGTTCATGTAGTGGCACTCATCCAACACTACCGCTTCCACGTCTACTAATGAAATGCCAATTTGCCCAATGGGTGTGCCATAGAGCATATTGCGAAAAATTTCTGTAGTCATCACCAAAATCGGTGCATCCCTGTTAATGGAAGCATCTCCAGTTAACAGTCCAACGATATCAGACCCGAATTTTTCTCGAAAGTCACGTAATTTCTGATTCGACAGCGCCTTCAAAGGAGTAGTGTAAAATACACGTTTTCCTCGCGACAAGGCACGATAAATGGCGTATTCCCCTACTAATGTTTTGCCCGAACCTGTGGGCGCACATACGACTACGGAGCGTCCGGCATTTATGGACGCGATCGCATCCTGCTGGAATTGATCCAATTCAAAGGGAAATATCGACCCTAGGTTAAATTCTGGAGAAGGCGCAGGATAATTCACTCAATCACATTTGCAACCGCATTGTTTACTATATTAACGGCTATTTTGTCAACTTCGTCAGAAGGAGTTGGGAATTGGGAATTGGGGATTGGGCAGGGGGCATCGGGCAGGGGGCATCGGGC
>NZ_JADEXR010000051.1 GCF_015206995.1 aff. Roholtiella sp. LEGE 12411
GGGATTGGGGATTGGGGATTGATTCTTTACTTACCTTAGTCTCTAGTCCCCAGTCCTCAGTCCCCAATAATTAGAGAGCTTCCTTGCGGCGGGTTGACTTATCACCCACTTTCTGGAATAGACCCCACTCAACTTGTTCTTCTAAATCGGCATCAACACCGGCAAACACGTCTCGGTAGATTGTCCGAGCGCCATGCCAGAGATGACCAAAGAAGAATAGCAGAGCGAATACGGCATGTCCAAAGGTAAACCAACCTCTGGGGCTTGTACGGAATACACCATCAGAATTCAAGGTTTCCCGGTCAAATTCAAAGATTTCACCGCCTTGAGCCTTACGGGCATATTTCTTCACATCGGCAGGTTCTGTAAAGGTTTGACCATTCAAATTACCGCCATAAAAGCTGACGGTAACACCCGATTGCTCAAAACTGTACTTAGATTCTGCTCGGCGGAAAGGAATGTCAGCGCGGACAATTCCATCAGCATCGGTCAAGATGACTGGGAAAGTTTCAAAGAAGTTGGGAAGACGACGGACATTCAATTCCCGTCCTTCCGAATCTTTGAACACTGCGTGTCCTTGCCAAGACTGGGCAATACCATCGCCCTTGTCCATAGCCCCTGTGCGGAATAGACCACCTTTAGCAGGGCTATTGCCGACATAATCGAAGAAAGCTAATTTCTCAGGGATTTGCGACCAAGCTTCAGAAAGGGTTGCACCTTGACTAACGCTAGTTTGGACGCGGCGGTCAATTTCTTGCTTGAAGTAGCTTTGATCCCATTGGTAGCGGGTAGGGCCAAACAGCTCAATGGGGGTGGTAGCATTGCCGTACCACATAGTACCCGCTACGACAAAAGCGGCAAAGAATACTGCGGCAATACTGCTAGAAAGTACAGTTTCAATGTTCCCCATCCGTAGGGCTTTATAGAGCCGTTCGGGGGGTCGTACTGTCAGGTGAAATAAACCTGCAATAATACCAACAACCCCAGCGGCAATGTGGTGAGCCACAATACCACCAGCGTTATATGGGTTAAATCCATCTGGCCCCCATTCTGGGGCCACTGCCTGTATGCTGCCAGTGACTCCGTAGGGGTCAGAAACCCACATTCCTGGGCCAAATAGTCCGGTAAGGTGAAAAGCACCAAAACCAAAACAAAGTAGACCAGATAAGAACAGGTGAATGCCAAACATCTTTGGCAAATCTAGGGCGGGTTCACCAGTACGGGGATCTCTAAATAGTTCCAAATCCCAGTAAACCCAGTGCCAGACGGCAGCTAGGAATAACAGACCGGAAAGAACAATGTGAGCTGCGGCTACACCTTCAAATGACCAGAAACCGGGATCGGTTGCTGGGCCACCAGTAACGTTCCAACCACCCCAAGATTGGGTAACGCCTAAACGTGCCATGAAGGGCAGCACAAACATTCCTTGTCGCCACATTGGGTTGAGAACAGGATCGCTGGGGTCAAAAACAGCTAGTTCGTACAGTGCCATTGAACCAGCCCAACCTGCAACCAAAGCTGTGTGCATCAAGTGTACAGAAATCAGTCGACCTGGATCGTTCAGAACTACTGTATGTACTCGGTACCAGGGTAGTCCCATCGACTACGCTCCTCCTCGAAGAATTAGTTTACAAAGTAATTTTCTTAGTGAGGCTATGAGTAGCGAAAGCTATTCTCCTGTCGGAGATGCTGCGCGCACGGGTGAGGCTCTTAACGTCGCTACCGCTGCGAAGACAGCAGTCGCCTAGGGAGAAAAAACTCCTGCGGCGCTGTGTTGGAAAGCTCCTAGGTTGGTAAACCCGCCTGCTGGACTTTCCATTGTCTGAATCGCCACTCATAAAACTCTCTCTTGTTTTTTGTTATTGCCACCAGAGCCTTACCACAGCTTAGTCTTAATAAGTTAGACGGTGTGGGAGTTTGGCAAAGTTTTACTCGCTTCGGAAGTCATACCCCATGGGGTAGGCATCGCCAAGCAAAAATGAGAATGTTTTAAAAAGTGTAACTATTGATGGAACTGTTTGCAAGCGTGTAAATTGATGCGATCGCGTAGCATGTTCCAGATTTTTCGCTACCAGTCCCTGTCACAGATTTAATTTGCGTATCTTTACGAGGGTGATTGAAAGGAATCAGGAGTCAGAAGTCAAGGGTCAAGGGTTATTTGTCATTAATTATTCTCTTTCTCTGCTCCCTCATCCCCCTTATTATTTACCACTCCTGCACTGAATCACTGAACCACCGATTGGATGTTTTGCAGTTGACACCTCGTCTCAGCCGTACCTAGGCGTTCGATTACCTGTTCGGCACTCATTAAACGTTTAAGTACTACTTGACCGATGGTCTTACTAGCAATTACTGGTGTTATTGGCTTCACTTCGACGGTTAAAATAGCCTCTTCAACTCGATAAAGCCATAACAATTCGTTTTGTTCTACTAAGCAAATATTCATTCGCTGAATATCTGGTTGGCGTCGCCATGCAGTGATTTGCCAGAGTCCATCAGACGCCCACACTCTGGCAACTGTCCATCCTTCAGATAGAAAGAAATACTTCACGGTCTTAGTCTCACTATATTTAGACTTTCAATCTGTTGTTCACAATATGTATCGTGATCGTTGAGTTGCTGATGTATAAACACGATATTTGTTTAAGTAAAGCAATGTAGCTGGTCTTTACGGGAAACTGTTTTGTGCAAGATACTGCGTTGAACTAAAGAAATCTGAGTATTGGAAGCTAGCGCTCAGAAATTCGGATGGTTAAGACAGTAGGGACAAAAACATAATATAATTGCTGACCGCTAATTTCAAAAATCTTAATGATATGACCTGGTTTTCTTTGTCCGTAAGACAGTGGGGTCGGATTACACAATTCCTATCTTTGTTCTGTCTATGCTTAGTGCTAGTTGTGAGTTGCGCTCCTCGCCCCCAGACAACTACCCCACAATCTGGTTCTGTGAGTAGTCCTACAGGTGATGGTCGGATTACTATAGGTACAACAGCGAAGCCAAGAACCCTAGATCCGGCTGATGCTTATGAATTGGCATCCTTGGGTTTAGTATTTAATATGAGCGATCGCCTCTATACTTACGAACCAGGAAGCACTGAAATTCAGCCTCAACTAGCTACAGCATTACCAAAAGTCAGTCAGGATAGTTTAACTTATACTATTCCCTTACGTAAGGAAGTAGTTTTTCACGACGGCACTCCTTTCAACGCCAAAGCAATGGAGTTTAGTATCCAGCGCTTTATTGAAAATAAGGGTAAACCTTCCTTCTTACTCGCTGATACAGTGGACTCCGTGAAAGCCACAGGCGAGTCTGAGTTAACCATTAAGCTGAAAAAGCCGTTTGCAGCCTTTCCCTCACTGTTGGCATTTTCTGGAGTATGTGCAGTTTCGCCCAAAGCTTATGAAATTGGCGCGGGGAAATTTAAGCCAAATATTTTTGTGGGGACTGGGCCTTACAAGTTAGCGCAGTATGGCACTGATTCACTACGATTTGATGTGTTTGACAAGTATTGGGGAGAAAAACCAGCTAATAAAGGCATTAACGTCCAAATCCAGACTAGTCCAGTTAATCTATTTAACGCCTTCCGCACAGGCGCAGTAGATGTAGCTTATTTATCCCTGCAACCAGATCAAATTCGCAGTTTAGAGGAAGGTGGTAAAAAAGGGGATTGGCAGGCGATCACTGCTCAGGGCAGTGTAGTAAGCTATTTAGTATTGAACCGGAATCAGAAGCCTTTAGATAAACCAGAAGTTAGAGCTGCGATCGCCTCAATGATTGACCGCCCATTAATTATGCAGCGAGCTTTGTATGGTCAAGCTGATCCGCTTTACAGCATGATTCCCACTACGTTTAATGTCTCTCAGCCATTATTTAAAGATAAATATGGTGATGCTAATTTGGATAAGGCAAAACAATTGTTAACTGCTGCTGGTTTCTCTAAAGAAAATCCTGCAAGAATACAAATTTGGTATCCTTCTAGTTCACCAACTCGTAGTTTAGCAGCACAGATACTTAAATCTCTTGCTGATACAAAGATGGATGGAATATTACTATTTGAAGTTACTCCTGCGGAAGGCCCTACTTTCTTCAAAGATATTACCAAGGGTTTATATCCAGCAGCTTTGCTTGATTGGTATCCAGACTTTTTAGACCCAGATAATTATATACAGCCATTTTTATCTTGCCAGAAAGGGTCGGTTGCTAAAGGGTGTGAAGATGGTGGAAGTCAAACTCAGGGTTCGTTTTACTATAGCGAAGCTGTTAATAAACTAATTGACCAGCAACGCAAAGAGCAAAATCCTGAAGCACGTAAGAAAATCTTTACAGAAATTCAAACGCAAGTAGCTACTGATGTTCCTTATGTTCCTCTCTGGCAAAACAAAGACTATGTATTTGCCCAAAAAGACGTTAGCAACACACAACTTGACCCTACTCAAAATCTGATATACAAGACACTTAAAAAGTAGTTAAGAGTCAAAAGTCAATAGTCAATAGTCAATAGTCAAAAGTCCATAGTCAACAGTTAATAGTTATTAAACTTTCGCCCATTTTATTTACATGTTTTTCACCGAAAATGAAACTCGTCAATTTCTATTTTCCATGACCCTTGACCCTTGACGATTGACCCTTGACCCTTGACCCTTGACGATTGACGATTGACGATTGACGATTGACGATTGACCCTTGACGATTGACCCTTGACCCTTAACTTCCAACTAAAATATGTCCCGTTCTAAAGCTTTACAATATTACATCGTCTCTCGTTTACTCTTAGCGCCACTTCAGCTATTAACAATCATTACTATTGTCTTTCTTTTATTAAGAGCAACACCAGGAGACCCAGCAGATGCAATACTAGGTGGACGTGCGCCAGAAGCGGCTAAAGAGGAATTGCGAAAACAATTGGGTTTAGACCTTCCACTGTGGCTACAATACTTGAATTATTTAGGAAACATCCTGCGCTTTGATTTGGGAACCTCTTTAATGAGTCGAGGACAGTATGTTTGGGACATAATTGGGCAATATTTTCCGGCGACGGTGGAATTAGCCGTGTTTAGTATGGCGGTTGCGCTTATCGTTGGAATTTTAGTTGGTACTCTGTCGGCTTCTCGTCCTGGGACATATTTTGATATAGGTGGACGATTGTTTGGGATAATCACCTACGCACTGCCAATGTTTTGGGCGGGAATGCTTTTACAGTTGATTTTCTCAGTACAATTGGGTTGGTTTCCGAATTCCAACCGTTTTCCGCCAAATCTTCCTGCTCCTTCTTTGATCACTGGGCTGTATACAATTGATAGTCTGTTGAGTGGTAACTTGAATCAGTTTTTCACATCTTTGCACCATCTCGCTCTTCCGAGTCTCACATTAGGAATATTGCTCAGTGGAATTTTTGAGCGAATTGTGCGAGTAAATTTAAAACAAACCTTACGAGCAGATTATGTAGAAGCAGCTAGGGCTAGAGGCATAGCTGAAAACAAGATTTTAGTCTCCCATGCCTTAAAAAATGCGCTGATTCCAGTAATTACAGTCTTGGGATTGACCTTTGCTTCTCTGTTGGGTGGGGCGATTTTGACAGAGGTGACATTTTCCTGGCCTGGGTTAGCCAATCGACTTTATCAAGCCATTAGCGATCGCGATTATCCCACAGTCCAGGGAGTACTAGTATTTTTTGGTGCGATCGTTGTAAGCGCCAGCATTTTGATAGATATTTTAAATGCTTATGTAGACCCACGAATTCGGTATTAACAAAAATGGGTACTGGGTATTTAATGTTGTGTGTTATCAATAATTCCCAGTTCCCAAATATATGAAATTAAGACTAACTCCTAGACTGAATTTGCTGGACTAACTCATAAAAAGGTTGCCAATTATCTTCTTGAGCAATCGCTTCCCAAGTAGATTCAATTACAGGTCTAAGTAATACTGTTTTAGGATTCTGAACAGCCAGAGTTTGAGCAATTACATCAATGCGATCGCAATCAAAACTATTCAAAATTTTATGGTATAGTATGCACCAATTATCAAAAATTGCTGATACCCCTGGGACTGGCACAATGTCTGAATTATTCAGCACAAAACCAGGTTCATCACGCCATTTAGATGAAAATGTGCGAGCCATCTCATAAAAAAATTGGTGATAACCAATTTGGCTATCTTGTAAAAACTCAATTGTTAGATTAACAAGCTCATCGGCGGCTGGATGTGGTAACTGCTCAAAACCCAGTTTTTTCAACATCAACGAACCGTATTCAGCATAATAATGCTCATCAAACTTTGCTAATCCCGCTTCCAATTCACCTTTATCAATAATTGCCTTCAAAGGTTCTTGGAGCATTTCCAAATTCAACTTGCAAATACTTGGTTGATGGCTGTAACAGTAGCGTCTATAGTAGTCAAAATATGCCGCAGTAAAGTACGGGTCATAAGTAGGAATAAACGCATAAGGGCCATAGTCAAAGCTCTCTCCTGTAATTGACATATTGTCAGTATTAAGGACTGCATGACAAAAGCCAGCTGCCATCCACTGTGCTGCTAGTTTCGCAAACCGTTCGACTAATTCAGCGTAAAACAAGACATATTTATCTTGTTGAGCATTTAAGTGTGGGTAATATTGCTCAATTACGTGGTCTAGCAACTTTTTAGTTAAATCTGGACGCTGTAAATAGTGCAGTCGCTCAAAAGTGCCAAACCGAAGATGAGAACTACTCATTCTGACCATCACAGATGAGCGAGTAGGTGAAGGTTCATCGCCTCGCCAAAGGGATAAACCTGTTTCAATCATGGTTAGACATCGGGAGGTACGTACTCCCAAGTAGTGAAGTGCTTCCGCTGCTAAAACTTCTCGCACTCCGCCTTTAAGCGTGAGCATACCATCGCCACCACGGGAGTAGGGCGTCCTACCCGAACCTTTCGTCCCAAAGTCGTACAATTCGCCATCACTGGCGCGTACTTGCCCGTAGAGAAAGCCTCTGCCATCACCCAACTGCCGATTATATTCACCAAATTGATAGCCGTGGTAACGTAGTGCTAACAAGGGTTTGCGCCCCTGAAATTTACCAAAGGCTGTGATGAAATCTTCGTCTGTGACTGCTTGGGGGTCTAGCCCTAACCGAGGTAGCAGTGCATCGTTACGCCAACGCAAGATGTGTTGGGGAAATTCCGCGGCTGCAACTTCGTCGTAGTAGTCATCGCCTAGAGATTCTAAGGCGCTTTCGTAGTTGAGGGTAAGAAAAGGATTGCTAGAATTCTTGTAGTTTGGAGTTTCAGCCAGAGTCATTACGAGCAAAACTTAATTCATTCTTCCTTTAATACTACCTCTGGCATCGGCATAGACGAAGAAAGCGACCCATATCTCAAATATGGCAGCGCCACCATCATAATCGGAGCGCATAATGGCTAAAGTTTTGCAACTAAAGAAAAACTTGACTCAATTAGCAATTTTAGACGCTACATTTCAAGTTTTTGGCTCAGAATTACATCAATATCAACTCAACCCCTGCTTGAGTGACACAGATATTCAAAGGTTTGAATCCAAATACGATATCACGCTACCCAGTGAGTATCGAAACTTTCTATTAGAAGTTGGCAATGGTGGTGCTGGGCCTGGATATGGTTTATACAGACTGCCAGGAATTGAATATGAAAATGTAATTCCAGCACCATATCCCAAAAAAGCTGAATTTTTCTCTAAACCATTTCCTTTAACACAAGCATGGAATAATTTGGATTTGATTACTGAGAACAAACCTGGTTCTTTTGTCCTCAGAGATGCTTACTTTGATGATAGATTCACTCAGGGTACTCTTACCATTGCAAATTATGGTTGTGGAATTTATGCGATGTTAGTCATTACAGGAAAACAACGAGGAAGAATCTGGATAGATGACCGCACTAATGATAATGGGATATATCCTACTTCTTTGAGTTTCTGTCGTTCTTTCCATGATGCCGATACCGATGATTTTCATGCAGATAGTAATGAGGAAAAACCTTTGAATTTTAATGATTGGTATGAAGACTGGCTGAATCGAAGTTTACATCAAGTCCGCGAGTCTTAATACTAAATTTTAATTGTTAATAAGGAGTGCTGATTGAGGAGTCAAGGGTCAAGGGTCAAGGGTCAAAAAACAGTGGTTATTCTCCTTGTCACCCATTCCTTCGTCCCTCTGCCCTTTCTGCCCCGGTTGCTGAGGGCAGTCGAAGCACTGCCCCCACTTCTTCACTTTTCCATTACTCCACTCTTCTAACTACGACAACGCTGCCAACTAAATGTATATCAAATTAGTTAATATTGGTCTGGTTGCCAGTTAGGATTAATGAGACTTGTAAGGATATGATCTTCCCATTGTTCATTAATCAACAAATAGTCTCTAGCATATCCTTCAATTACAAATCCGAGTCTTTTGAGCACATTACCACTGCGGTGATTATGGGGCATGTAATTTGCCATGATGCGGTGAAAATTTAATTCTTGAAATACATATTGAGTTGCTACTTTTAACGCCTCTGTCATATAGCCTTTACCTTGTCTAGTTTCAGCGAGGCTATATCCTACATAACAAAAATGAGCGGCTCCTCGAACAAAATTACTAAAATTAACAGTTCCAATAATTATATTTGGATTTTTTTTTGTATAAATAAATAACTTCAATGATTGGTCATTAATAAATTCTATAAAACTATTTTCTATCTGATACTGCCAATACTTTTCGGTGAAAAAGCTATCAGCCCAACGAGGGTAAAATGGAGTTAAATAGGTTTTATTATCAGTAAAGTATTTAATAATTTGAGGTATATCCTCTATGATCGGCATTCGTAATAATAGGCGATCGCTTGTAATTATTGGCAGTTCTGATCTCATAAACCCCATATCATCAAGCATTGGTCAAAGTTTGAGGGGAAGACTAATTTGAAAGGTTGAACCTTGACCAAGTATACTCTTTACAGTGATTTGCCCCCCGTATGCTTGCACAATTTGTTGGGCGATCGCAAGTCCAAGTCCGAAGCCGCCCGTTTGGCGAGATCGTACAGTGTCTACGCGATAGAAACGATCAAAGATATGCGGCAAATCAGTAGCAGGAATGCCAATACCATTGTCTTCGACCTGAATCACAGCACGGTGAGACTGAGTAAAAAGACGTAGTTGTACTTTACCGCCTGCTGGCGTGTATTTAAAAGCATTACTTAGTAAATTGATTACGGCTTGTTTAAGCAAGTTGGCGTCAGCTTGTAGCATGACGGGTTGCTCGGAAAGTTGAGTACTGAAATTGAGTTGGGCAGAAGATTGAGTGATAAACTCTTGAGCAAGCGATCGCAGCAAGTCGTTCAAATCAACGGGTTTTAATATGGTTTCCCCAAGTGATGCATCATAGCGTGAAAGAAAAAGCAGATTGTTAATTAGCGTACTCATGGACTTGGCTGTTTCCGCGATCTTTTGCAACCGAAATCGTTGCTCGGATGAGTCTTCGGGCGGTATTAGAGCAACTTGGGCATTGCTCAATACTGTTGCGACAGGTGTACGTAGTTCATGAGAAGCATCGGCTGTAAACCGCTGCAATTGCTGATAAGCAAGAAGAGTTGGTCGCATTGCTAAGCCACCCAAAAACCAACCTGTAATGCCAATTACGCCAAATGTAACGGGAACACCCAGAGTTAAAAACAAGCGAGCTTGATTCAAGCTGCTGCGTAGGGAGTTCATTGGAGCTGCTGTTTGGAAGTAGCCAACGAGTACCTTATCTTGTAAAACTGGAACGGTGAGTTGGCGCCAGGTAGTTGTAGCGGGTAAATGACCTGAGCCTAGCGGCGCTTCTTGCACCGTTTGAAATCCGGGTTCGGTAGTCAACTGTTTGCTACCCGATGAACCAACAAACTGTACAAGTTGTTTATTAGCGTTATACCACCGAGCATATACCAGCCCGCCATTCAAAGATACACCGTTCTCTAGAGGAGTCTGGCTACGCTGATTTTGCCATTGACTTTGATAAAGCGAGTATTGGGTTTTAGCAGCAAAGGTTTTACTTTGGTAGAAGAGTTCGTCATCAAAAAACCGCAGTTGGTCTTCCACATTTAGACAGTAGCCCACTCCTGCGAAAGCAAATAAAATTCCACCCATCGACAGGGCGAACCAGTGAGCAAGATTACGGCGACTGTGATTAAACACTTTGGGAAACTGGGGGAGTGGAGGAGTGGAGGAGTGGGGAGTGGGGGAGTGGAGGAGTTGCAGTAAGTTTTTCAGATGTGCCTTTTCTGTGCTTCCTAACTCTTGACTCTTGACCATTGACCATTGACTCTTGACTTTTGACTCTTGACCCTTGACTAATTTGGCGGATTCAATCGATAACCCATTCGATGCACTGTTTCTATCCAATCTTTAGCATCAACTGTTTGTAAACGTTGGCGCAGGCGGCGAACTAGGGTTGTAACTGCGTTACTTTCGGGTTCGTCTCCCCAACTCCAAATGGCTTGCTCAATTTGGTCATGTGATAAGACTTGGCGGGGATGACGCATCAAATATTCCATCAATTGAAACTCTCGGCTGGAAAGTTGAGTCGTTAACGAACCACGTTCGATGGTCAAATTGGATAAATGAAGTTCCAAATCGTCCAAGCTGAGTATATCGCCTTGCCACATTGGCGATCGCCTGCCCAGTGCTCGTACTCGTGCTAACAACTCCAGCACATCCACAGGCTTCACTAAGTAATCATCAGCTCCTGCATCCAAACCTGTTACTTTATCCAAAACTGTATCTTTCGCTGTCAGCATCAGCACAGGAGCTAATTTACCCGCTCGTCGATAGACCCGACAGATTTCTACCCCACTCACCTTGGGCAACATCCAATCTAGAATCAGTAAGTCATAGTCTTTGCGAAAAGCAAACCATTGCGCTGTTTCTCCATCTTCAATCGCATCCACTGTATGCCCCACTTTCAACAATGCTGTCCGCAGTGGCTCTAACTGCGATGGGTCATCTTCCACTAATAAGATCAGCATCCTATTTTGCTCAGCTTGCTGTGATTTCTGCTTCTCAGTTCTAAGATTAAGCTAAAAGAGTGACATGTATTGACATCCTCACCGACCTGAAGGTGCGGTGATTCCAAGAATTACTTCTTGGGCTTCCTCTTTCCACGACTCGGCTTACTTAAAGGAGTTTCCCCACTTAAGCAGAGGTCGATGTCTCCAGAGGCGTTAAGCGTTCCCGTGTGCCCCACGGTACGAAGTCCAAGCTCAAGTATGTTCCGAGCGGCGTTCCAGTCTCTATCTAATACAAACCCACAATGGTGGCATTTATGAGTTCTTGTACTCAAAGACTTCTTGACGACTTCCCCACAGTTAGAGCAGTTCTGGCTAGTGTAGTGAGGTGGAACAGCAATCGTCACCACGCCAAACACTTTGCCGAAATACTCCAACCAATCACGGAAAGCCGACCATGCCGCGTCACTTATAGACTTGGACAGTTTTCTATTCTTAACCATGTTCCGCACCATCAAATCCTCATAAGCAACCAAGTCGTTAGACTGGATAACGCATCTTGCCAATTTCACAGCAAAATCTTTACGCTGCCTACTTACTTTGAGGTGTTTTCTGCTCAAGCGATTTCGTCGCTTGATTCTATTCTTAGAACCTTTTTTAGTCTTAGACATCCGGCGTTGCAACCGTTTCAAAGACTTCTCGCTTTGGAGCAGGTGTCGGGGATTCTCAACGGTTTGACCATCAGAATCGGTGTAGAAATGGGACAAACCAACATCCAGCCCAATGGTTTTACCCGTTGGCTCCCGCAACTCATGCCGTTCAACATCAAGGCAGAATTGGGCATAATACCCATCAGCGCGGCGGACAACCCGAACTCGCTTAACCTGATTCAACTGGTAGAAGTGCAAATCACGGGTTCCCCACAACCGGAAACTTCCTGCTTTAAAACCATCGGTAAAGGTGATCGTTTGCCTGTCATCCGATAGCTTATAACCCGTGGTTTTGTATTCTACAGAATCATGTGTCTGATGCTTCTTAAAGCGTGGGAAACCCTTTTTGGTTACATTCTTCTTGCAGTTGTCATAGAACCGAGTGATTGCCGACCAAGCCCGTTCAGCACTGGCTTGACGAGCCATCGAGTTGAGACTATTAGCAAAAGGGAAATCATGTGCCAGAACAGCGCAATAGGCGCTCAACTCATACTTCCCGACTCCCTTGTTATCCATCCAGTAGCGAAGACAAGAATTACGGATAAAACGAGCAGTCCGAATTGCTTCATCAAGCTTTTCGTATTGCTCATTACTACCCTTAAGTTTTGCCTCAAATACAAGCATGGTTACGCCTTTACATCTAGCGTAATTATATGATGAATATGAGCAATAATTATGAAAAAGCCGTCGTAGAACGACGGGGCTTTAGACCCAATTTTTCGGTAATCAGATTTGATTTGTGAACTGACTCGTAGAGATGGGGGATAGGGGAAAAGGGAATTAGAGGTGTACGCAGTTTTTTCAAAAATCAAATAGGAATTTTGAGTAAGCTTTGTCAATCTTTTGGTAGAAATTATCTTACAGTTTCAAGCCCCATATTTTCTATGCGCCAACTTCAACTATTTCAGGTGTTGCGATCAATTGGCTTTGTGTTTTGGTTATCCTTGCCATTGGTTGGGTTGGTGTTTTGGCTAGGGAGTGGCTTTGTGGGAGATCGGATTTTGAGCCGCACCTACGATAATAAAAAATACCTGCAAGCGGATAAGCAATCGGCACGGCAAATGATGAAAAGAATAGTGGCGATTGAGGTGGAAATTCGGCAACAAGATGGCGTTTCGTTGGTGAATGTCAAAACGGATAACTCAGTTATCAAAACCATTGGGTTTGAGTTTCCAGTAACGGAACCGAGTCAACTTGAAACTAGCCTTAGTCAAGAGTTAGGCTTACCACGCGATCGCATTAAGGAACTAATTCGCTATTAGGCTTGATACTCCTGAATAAGTCTTTAAACTTCAACACCAATACAAAAAGTCTAATTATAGCTGACATTTCTTTGTCATAACTATCCAATAAACTATAAAAAAGGTAACGTATTTTAAATCTAGTTAAAGAAGTAACCTTTGATGGTTGACAATTGATGACTTATTGTACCTGTCAACCATTAACGATTAACCTTCAGTAGCCACCGTGAATTACTATGGATACTTCTGAAGATCAAGCTTCAATCGTTGAAACCCAGCCAGACAGTTCTGTGCCTTCTGAGTTAGCACCAACTCGTTCTCGCAAACCCTGGTTCAGGAGATTGCTGATCCTATTTGTGGCAACTGGTGGCATCATCCTTTGGCGAACACTGGCTCCTGGTGGCGCACCAAGTCCCTCTGTCGCCCAACAGCAGAAAGCACCAAGCCCAAAGGCGATTGAAACGATCGCCTTGACAACTGGAAGTGCTACAAAAAGAGTGCAACTTTTGGGACAGGTGGAAGCCAGTCAGCAATCAATACTGCGCGCTCAAACTAATGGGATTGTGGAGAAAATATTCGTGCAATCGGGCGATCGCATTAAGTCAGGGATGACAATCGCAATCCTAGACGACACCGATCAACAATTGGCGATCGCCCAAGCACGGGCACAACTAGCACAGCAGCGTAGCAATTTGGCTCGCTTAGAAGTAGGTACTCGTCCAGAAATCATTGCTCAACGTCAAGCAGCAATCACATCTGCCAAGGCGCGAGAACTGGAAGCACGGGATAACCTGAAGCGCACCAGTGACCTTGTGAGAGAAGGTGCTCTGTCTCAAAGATTACTCGTGGAAGCTCAAACACAATTGGATAACATCCAGGGAGAACGCTTAGAAGCCGAAGCTGAATTTGCCGAAGCCAAAGCTGGGCCGATTCGAGAGGAAATCGCCGCCCAACGGGCGAACGTGGAAGCAGCCAAAGCCACCCTAGCTCAAGCAGAACTGGCACAACAGCGCACTAAAATTGTGGCATCCCAAGCGGGGGTAGTACAGACTCGGCATATTAGTAATGGTGATTTAGTAGAAAGTTCTAGTCAAATTGTCACCTTAGTTGCAAGCGATCGCTTCGACATTTTTCTAGAGTTACCTGAAGAATTGAGCAGTCAAGTTACTCCCGCCATGACCATTGATCTCACATCTCGCGCTCTCCCGCAATGGAAACAACGTGCCAACATCACCGCTGTGGTTCCCTCCGCTGATGCTGCTTCCCGTCGTCAGCGCATCCGTGTTCAAATCAATAATCCGCCGCCAGGATTATTACCGGGAATGGCGATCGCCGGCAACCTGAATATGCCCTCGAATCGATCTAGTTTTGTCGTATCCCGCGATGCATTAACCAGACGCCAAAATCAGTGGCTGGTTTTTGCGGTTGCTGATGGTAAAGCTAGACAAATTCAAGTAGAAATGGTTGCTGACATGGGTAAAGAGGTGGCAATCTACCATCCCACTTTACGCACTGGTCAACGCATTGTGCTGCGTGGTGGTGATGGGTTGCAAGATGGTGCGCTTGTGAAGATAGTTGATCGCACTTGAGTGCTGAGTTATAACCTGGAGATGCTCTTGATTGCAGCTCTGTTGCGAGTCAGGAAGGCAGAGCCTTCCACAGTCAGCATTCCCAGTCGGAGACTGGGAACGAGGTACAGACTTCTTGCAGAAGATGGGTTAGGGGGAAGGGTCAAAGGCAAAGATTCCTTTTTTCTTTTTCCTTTAACTCTTTCCTAATATCTTGCCAAAGGCATTTTTAAGTCATAAAATTATGAACTTTATCGAAACTGCTGTTCGTTGGCGACATGGAACCTTTGTTTTATTTTGCTTACTAGCAATGTTTGGGGTGTTCTCGCTTCTGAAATTGCCTCTGGAATTGCAACCAGGAGGCGATCGCCCGGAAATTACTATTACGACTACCTATCCGGGAGCAGGCCCCACGGAAGTAGAAGACCTGATTACGCGCCCCATCGAAGAACAGATGGAAGAGGTGCTGGGCGTCCAGGAAATCAGTAGTACTTCTCGTGCAGGACGTAGTTCCATCACCCTAGAATTTGCTCAGGATGCCAACGCCAAAGAGCGCATGGTAGATGTATTGAACCGCTTGCAACAAGTGCAAAGCTTACCGCCAGAAGCACAAGAGTCGAGTGTAGAACTGGTGGGTGGTAATAGTTCCCCAATGATGTGGATTCCCTTTGATACTAAGGAAGGATTTCAGCCAAATGCAGACCGCTATCGAGATTTAGCAGAAGAAGTGGTGATTCCGCGTTTGCGGCGAGTCGAGGGAACTGGACAATTTCTGTTAGTGGGTGGACAAGAGCGGGAAGTGGAGGTAAAGGTCAATCCGCAAGCATTGTCTAATCGCAATCTTACTATTGGTGATGTGGTGCGGGTACTCCAAGAAAACAACCGCGATATCCGGGGTGGGCCATTAATTTTGGGACGGCGGGAATATCGAGTCCGCACGGTCAGCCGATCGCAAGATTTATCGCAAATAGAAGGTTTTGTACTGCGACGTGACAATTCTGGTACAGTTTACTTGCGGGATGTCGCACAGGTACAAATGGGGCGTAAACCGCAAGATAGTGCGTTGATGTTCAACGGCAAATCTGCGGTAGCAATCGGTGTGATTCGTCAAATTGGGGCGAATGTACCAGAGGTTGCGAAGGGTGTGCGAGCAGAGATTACCGCACTTCAAGCTGAGTTTGACAGGGAAAACCAAGGTATTCTTTTTGTTTACAACTACGATGAAAGCCAATACATAAATCAATCTGTGGCGTTTGTACAAGGAAACTTATTTAGTGGAGCGCTACTAGCGACAATCGTCTTGATTTTGTTCCTCGGCTCCATGCGTACCGTGGCGGTGGTGGCGATTACAATTCCCACAACGCTGATTATGGTGTTCATTGTCATGTCTGCATTTGGGCGCACATTGAACATCATCAGTTTGGCAGGATTGGCGTTTGCGGTGGGTATGGTCGTGGATAACGCGATCGTGGTGATTGAGAATGTCTTTACCCACATGCAGCAGGGTAAAAGTGCCATGCGAGCAGCAATCGACGGTACACAGGAAGTCTGGGGCGCGATGCTCGGTTCTACTTTGACCAACGTAGTGGTGTTTGTGCCGCTGATTATGGTAACGGGTGAAGCCGGACAACTCTATGCTGATATGGCGATCGCTCTTTCTGCTTCTTCCTTATTTTCGCTGTTTGCGGCGCTGACTCTAGTACCAATGTTATCTGGATTGTTCCTTAAGCAATCGGAAGCAATGCAAATGATGGAGGGCGGTGAATACCGAGGCGGTAATTGGTTTGAGCGTTTGGTGGCAAAAAGTTCTGCGGTATTTCGTCATTTTCAGGGTAAACTTGAAAACTTTCTCGCATCTACTGTGAGTTGGTCACTGGGACGTAAGCGTGTTGGACGTAGATTAGTAGTACTAGCGATTCCCTTGGCTTTGCTGGTAATTAGTATTTTGCTGCTACCACCTGCGGATTATTTACCTGAAGGAAATCGTAACTTAGTTGTTTTGCGGGCAGAACCTTTACCAGGAACTAGTATACCAGAAGCGATCCGGCAATCTGAATCTGTACAGGCATTTTTGCGATCGCAACCAGAAGTTGAGCGGATCATGTACGTTGATCGTCCAGGAGCGCTGCGGGGTATTGCGACCATTTTAAAGCCAGAATTTGCTACCACTACCGGACTTGCTGAGATGGTAGATCGGTTGCGTGCCCAAAGCAGTAACTTTGCCGGATATCGCTTTATCATACCAACTCGAATTTCCATCTTCCGCGATCCAGGTAAAGAGTTTGAAGTGGATATTGTCGGCGCTGATCTAAATCAAATCAGTGACTTGGAGAAGCAAATTACAGGTAAATTGCGGGATATTCCTGGAGTGCAGAATGTGCGTTCCAATTTCGTCATGGGAGCAGGCGAATTACAAGTGATTCCCAACCGGGAACGCATCGCGGAAGTCGGACTATCAGAAGCCGAAATTGGTTCGATGGTAGAAGCAGCATTAGGCGGTCGAGTCGCCTCCGATTACATTGATGGTAAAGAAGAACTGGATGTCTCAGTGGAACTGCAAAATACCGCAGTGGAAACGCCAGAACAACTGCGCCAATTGCCACTGTATGCACAAGGACGACAGGTACAACTAAGTGATATTGCCGAAGTTCGTGAAACAACCGGAGCCGATGTTATTAACCACGTCAATTTGGAGCGTTCAATTAGCCTCACCGTCTCTCTTGCACCCAACGCCCCACTGAGTACGCTGGTGGAACGTACTGAAAAGGAAATTTTGGCTCCTCTGC
Source organism: aff. Roholtiella sp. LEGE 12411 (assembly GCF_015206995.1). Taxonomy (GTDB): domain Bacteria; phylum Cyanobacteriota; class Cyanobacteriia; order Cyanobacteriales; family Nostocaceae; genus Komarekiella. The sequence goes on from NZ_JADEXR010000051.1 coordinate 17,280, forward strand.
GTGCTAATTTACCGACAGGCTATCGTCTAGAACTAGCGGGTTCAGCAGATCAATTAGCAACAACTGTTACTCAATTAGCTACTGCATTTGCATTTTCGATTTTGATTACTTACTTGTTACTGGTAGCTTTGTATCGTTCATTTCTTTATCCAGTAGTAATTATGGCAACAGTACCAATGGGTATGAGTGGCGCACTGTTGAGTTTGGTAATTGCTAACTGGATACCGGGAATGAATGTAGCGCTGGATATGATTACGGCGTTGGGATTTGTGATTCTTACAGGTGTGGTTGTTAACAATGCCATTCTGCTAGTTGATCGCGCCTTGCAACTTCAGCAAGCAGGTGAAGATTATGATGCATCGTTGTATAATGCGACAGGCGATCGCCTGCGTGCTATCTTTATGTCTGCTGGAACTAGTGTACTGGGGATGTTACCCCTAGCAGTTCTACCCGGTCAAGGTTCAGAATTATATCAAGGATTAGGCATTGTCCTGACTGGCGGTCTGGCATTTTCGACCATTTTGACCCCTACTGTTGTCCCCGCACTGATGGGTTTACTACATGATATATCTGGACGTAAAGCGCCGCGATCGCCAGCCCAAAACAACACAGATAATCAGCTTTCTGCTCATGCGATCGATAATAAGTAATTTGTTCGTAGTGAGCGATTTATTGCTGCTTGTAGGGTGGGCATTGCAATGCCCACCCTACTGTGGTCTATTCATAAAAAACCCGCTCTATTTCTAATACTTCAGAGTTAACGCTGCCCATGAAAACCCAGCAGCACTACTAGCTAAAACTACAACATCTCCAGGCTTAATTATTTTTAGTTCCATAGTTTTTGCTAAACCAAATAAAGTATCTACAGCACCCAAATGACCATATTCCTTCAAAGAAATAAACGTCTGTTCCGCCTTTAAATTCAAAGATTCTAAAATGCTTTCTGATAAACTTCTTTTAACTTGGTTTGTTAACAAGAAATTTACATCATTTATAGAGTAACCACTTTTCTCTAATGACTTATGAATTACCTTGCCATAATTTTCTAAATATATTTCTGATAATATAGTTTCCAACTTTTGAGGATCTTTTACTTTTAGGTAACTTAGTTCAGGGTTAATTTCTGCAACATTAACAGGAAACTTGGTTCCTGCTAGTGGCACTTTGACACAATCAGCCAATTTTCCATCTGTCATTCCATGGTAAGAAAGGATTTGATTACTCAATTCTCCTTTCTGTAAAATGGCTGCTGCTGCACCATCGGCCATGATAAATGTTGATAAGCTATCTATATCTGAATAGTCCAGCAACATAGACAATTTATCACTACAAACAACTAAGGCATAAGATAAATCAGTATCTGCAAGCAACATATTTCGACATAGATGTATTCCTAAGTTGCCGCTATTACAAAAATTCCTAACTTCAAAAGCGAAAGCATTTTTTGCACCAATTGCATCTTGTATTTTGGCAGCAGGCGACCAAAATCTATAATCATAATCTCCAGCGGCACAATAAACAATAATATCAATTTCGCTGGCTGTTATTTCTGCCTTATTTATAGCTTCTATTGCTGCTTTAATTCCCATATCACTGGGATGTTCATTTTTGCCTGCAATTGGTTTCTGTTTTATCCCAATTTTTTCAGTAAAAACAAACTCTGGTAAGTTGGTTAGTTTAGCCATTTCCTCACTGGTTAAAATCTCAGAAGGAATGTAATAACCAATGGACGTGATACCAACAGTTTGTTTGATCATACAGAATACTCCAATAATCCCAGGGCAAGCTCACTGAATATACGGTTCAATTTCCAAAATTTATGCTAATTCCGTAGAAAGTCAGGATATAGGATAATACACTAGAGTTCAAGATTGTTGGTAAAAATTAAATGTAGATACGTTGCAATGCAACGTCTCGGAGCGAGATTATCGGTCGCGCAAGCTGATTTCTAATATCTACAGCCAAAGAACTCAGAGCTAATAGGTAATAAAGCAGAGTGCGTGGCATAACTTTAATGAGATTGCTTTGCCCAAACACTGTATCTTAGAAGATTCAACCAAAAGACAGCTCTTGAAAAATCCAATTTACAACAAGGATAGTGATGTCGGTGGTAATACGCTACGATTGGCAGGAAGCAGAGATTCGGGCGATATATAATACGCCATTGCTAGAGCTTATTTATCAAGCTGCTAGCGTGCATCGCGAATATCATGATCCAACAAAAATACAAGTCTGTAAACTAATCTCTATTAAAACAGGAGGTTGTCCAGAAGATTGTAGCTACTGCGCCCAATCTTCCCGCTACAAAACAGAGGTAAAGGCGCAAGCACTCCTAGAAAAAGAAACGGTAGTTAGCATTGCTCAGAAAGCTAAAGAAACGGGTGTTAGTCGCATTTGTATGGGTGCTGCTTGGCGGGAAGTGCGGGATAACTCACAATTTGAGGAAGTCCTGGAAATGGTCAAGGATGTGACCGCAATGGGTTTAGAAGTATGTTGCACCTTGGGTATGCTAACGGCAAATCAGGCTAGGCGATTGGAAGAAGCGGGACTGTATGCCTACAACCATAATTTGGATACCTCCCAGGAATATTACAGCACGATTATTACCACAAGGACTTATGGCGATCGCCTAAACACTATTGAGAATATTCGTCAAACAAATGTTACTGTATGTTCTGGCGGTATCCTCGGTTTAGGCGAAAGCATCGATGACCGTGTAGGGATGTTACATACTCTGGCAAACCTACATCCGCATCCAGAGTCAGTACCGATTAACATTCTCTCGCAAGTACCAGGTACACCCTTAGAAAATCAGCCTGATGTTCCCATTTGGGATATTGTACGGATGATTGCCACAGCACGGATTTTAATGCCAGCTTCTGATATACGTCTTAGCGCCGGGAGGGCTAGACTTTCCCAAGTTGAACAAGCTTTCTGCTTTATGGCAGGAGCTAATTCTATCTTTTCCAGCGACGACAACAAAATGTTAACGGTAACAACTCCATGCCCAGATTACGATACTGACCGGGAAATGCTAAATTTACTTGGCTTAGGAATGCGTCCTCCTTCACAAACAGGACTTACGCAAGTGTCATATTTTTAACGCCAGAGGTTGTCCAGAGTCAAAGGTCAAAAGTCCAAAAAACCTTGATTCTTGACCCTTGACCCTTGACTCTTATACCAGAAGCCTTGTGTGCCAGTTGCGTAAGTCCTAACAAAGATTAGAGAACTTAGCAAGTCCAGCTGTTGTTGGGTGAATCTCCCAATTGTGAGACTAGCAAAATTTCATGAGTATCAAGTTAAAACATCAGGCTAAGTGTCAACATAATTAAGCTAATCGCCATTCATTTTTCCCAGATGATTCGCTTGTAGTCAGGGCTTTAGCCCTGTTTACATACAACTTGAATGGCTTATTAACTTAGCAGCAGTGCGTCAGCGAAACTGACGCACTGCTTTCAGGTTTTCAAGTCACGGCGTTAATACAGGTGTAGGCATTACCTCCATCTGGGATTCCGGTACAGGAGACTCCATAACCTCTGGTAGCGTCGTCGGCGGCATAGGAGATGGTGCTGGTGGAGTCAGTACCTGATTTGCCCGACGGTTGAAAAATTCACCAAATCTTGATTTTGTTGGCTGAGGAGTAATTTTTTCAGGTAACGGCGTTGATTCAGGCGTAGGCGTTACCTCTAGCTGGGATTCCGGTGCAGGAGACTCGATAACCTCTGGTAGCGTCGTCGGCGGCACAGGAGATGGTGCTGGTGGAGTCAGTACCTGATTTGCCCGACGGTTGAAAAATCCACCAAATCTTGGTTTTGTTGGCTGAGGAGCAATTTTTTCAGGTAACGGCGTTGATTCAGGCGTAGGCGTTACCTCTAGCTGGGATTCCGGTGCAGGAGACTCGATAACCTCTGGTAGCGTCGTCGGCGGCATAGGAGATGGTGCTGGTGGAGTCAGTACCTGATTTGCCCGACGGTTGAAAAATCCACCAAATCTTGATTTTGTTGGCTGAGGAGCAATTTTTTCAGGTAACGGCGTTGATTCAGGCGTAGGCGTTACCTCCGGCTGGGATTCCGGTGCAGGAGACTCCATAACCTCTGGTAGCGTCGTCGGCGGCACAGGAGATGGTGTAGCAGTTGGAAGTTCCAATTTTGGTTCTTCTAGCTGTTTTAGTTTAGTTGGCTCTGTTTTTGGTTTTTCTGGAACTTCAGTTTCAGGAATAAGCTGTTTTTCTGCATTAGGTTGTATTAGGGGTATTTTTTCAATGGCGGGTGTAGGTTTAGTAGCTGGTATGTTGACAGTATAATTTGGATCTACAATCCCACGCACCTCATCTGCTGTGAGTTCTCCCCTGATAATTCTCGATAAAGTATCTTTACCCTTTGGCTGGTAAGTAATCAGTCTGACTGTAGTGTTAAAGGCATTTTTAACAGCATTTCCCTGGTTATCGATAAATTCCAGTTTTACCCAGTTTTGACCAGGCTTGAAGCCTTTGAGATAAACGGCTTGCCAACGGTCAAAAATGAAGCTTTCGCCATTAATTGTGCAGCGGATACGCCAATCACTAAATTCGTCCTTGGCATTTTCTTTAGCAACCAGGTGCAGGGGAGCGTTAGTTAGGTAAAAGTCAAGTAAGATTGGTTCTGCTCCGTAGTTGCCTTGAGGACGGCTATAAGTTAGCAGAGGCAAGCTAGAAGCGGGATTGTTATCGTCAGTTTTGGTAAAAATATGAAATGTTGTCTGGGCATAAGCACCTTCATTTTTAAAGCTTTCATACCAAGGACGAGAAGCAAAGACACGCAAGGTATGCGTACCTGGGGACAAGTCTGGCAAAACCAGAGGCTGATTCAGGTCATAAACAGGTATGTAAAGTTGGTTATCGAGAATTACCTGTAGATGTGGCCCCAGTTGCCATTGTGGGTCTTTAAATATTGGTAAATCTTTAACTTGAAAACTGGCTGTAACTTTGTTGTCTTGGAAAACTTCATCAGGTTTTGGAGTAATTATTGTCACCTGTGGCTGATAAGTTTCCAAAGTTGGGCGCAGTTCTTGAATCACAGATGGTGGAGAAACTTCCGAAAATTGCTTGGAAATCTGAGAAATCTGTGGAGAGTTTTCTCCAGAGCCAATAGATACTTCCTGGCCACCAGCTTTGTCGCTACAACTGGTTAAACCCACAACCAGCATCAATATCGTTACCCACCTGAGAACCGGGAACCTCCTAGGAAGGAGCTTCTCTAATACCGCCTTCTGCCACGAGTTCATACCTTCCACCCAGTGTAATAGTCGTCAACAACTGACAGATTATTTTGGCTCAAACTGTCCATAGGGAACCATAGCCCAAAAGGAAGTCAGGGGACAAGAGGCAGGAGTTAGGAAGAGTGCTGAGTGCTGTTAGCGGTAGCGGGGCGTTTAGCCCGTGTTGAGTCAAGAGTCAGTATTTATTCCCTTTGTCCCCTTGTCTCTACACTCCCACTCCCCCACTCCCACCTCCCAAACCATAAGTATTACGAATTGTTATCCTTTGTAAATTAAATGAAGAATCTATTGACTTTTTGTCCATTAGTTTGAACTTGAAAGGTAGATAATACAATTACTTTAGGGATTTTGAATTATTGTTAAATTATCTCTAACAAAGTACAAGTGAAGACTCTATAATTCAACGAGAAACAACTCTCCACATAGGGTCTTCATCGCGGCTTCAGCAAATTTCTGGAGTATGCGGCTAAGGTTAACTTTGTGGTATTCATGATTCCTCATTCCTGATCAAGAGAGGAGGTCGAATGACAATTAGTCCTCCGGAGCGAGAGGAAAAAAAGGCAAGAATCATCGTCGATAACGACCCGGTTCCCACTTCGTTTGAGAAATGGTCACAACCAGGGCACTTTGACAGATCTTTAGCCAGAGGTCCCAAAACCACCACATGGATTTGGAACCTGCACGCACTCGCCCACGATTTTGATACACATACAAGCGATTTAGAAGACATATCCCGCAAGATATTCTCAGCACACTTCGGTCACTTAGCCGTAGTGACAATTTGGCTGAGCGGGATGATTTTCCACGGCGCGAAGTTTTCTAACTACGAAGCTTGGCTAAGCGATCCTCTAAACGTTAGGCCCAGTGCCCAAGTCGTTTGGCCCATTGTGGGACAAGACATTTTAAATGGTGATGTTGGCGGTGGTTTCCACGGTATTCAAATCACCTCCGGTTTGTTCCAAGTATGGCGTGGCTGGGGTATCACAAATACATTCCAGCTTTACGTAACTGCAATTGGCGGCTTGGTATTAGCAGGCTTGTTCCTGTTTGCCGGCTGGTTCCACTACCACAAGCGCGCTCCGAAACTGGAATGGTTCCAGAATGTGGAGTCGATGCTGAATCATCACTTACAAGTGTTGCTGGGTTGTGGTTCTTTAGGATGGGCTGGTCACTTGATCCATGTGTCCGCACCAACCAACAAGCTTTTGGATGCAGGTGTTGCCCTAAAAGACATCCCCTTGCCCCACGAGTTCATCTTGAACAAAGACTTGTTGATTGAGCTGTATCCTAGCTTTGCTGCTGGTTTAGCACCTTTCTTCACCTTGAACTGGGGTCAGTATGCTGACTTCCTCACCTTCAAGGGCGGTCTAAACCCGGTAACAGGCGGCTTGTGGATGACAGACATTGCTCATCACCACTTAGCGATCGCAGTACTGTTCATCATTGCTGGTCACCAATACCGTACAAACTGGGGTATCGGTCACAGCATTAAAGAGATCCTGGAAAACCATAAAGGCCCCTTCACTGGTGAAGGTCACAAAGGTCTTTACGAAAACATGACCTCATCCTGGCACGCACAGTTGGCAACCAACCTGGCGTTCCTGGGTTCGCTGACCATCATCATCGCGCACCACATGTACGCGATGCCCCCATACCCATATTTGGCAACTGACTATGCTACGCAGTTGTGCATATTCACTCACCACATGTGGATTGGTGGCTTCTTGATTGTTGGTGGAGCAGCCCACGCTGCCATCTTCATGGTGCGGGATTACGATCCAGTTGTGAACCAAAACAACGTGCTGGATCGCGTGATTCGTCATCGGGATGCGATTATTTCTCACCTGAACTGGGTGTGTATTTTCCTAGGCTTCCATAGCTTTGGACTGTACATCCACAACGATACAATGCGTGCCTTGGGCCGTCCCCAAGACATGTTCTCTGACACCGCAATTCAGTTGCAACCAGTGTTTGCTCAGTGGGTACAAAATATACACACATTGGCTCCTGGTGGCACTGCTCCCAACGCACTAGAACCAGTTAGCTATGCCTTTGGCGGCGGGATCTTGGCTGTTGGCGGGAAAGTGGCGATGATGCCCATAGCTTTGGGTACAGCGGATTTCCTAATTCACCACATTCACGCCTTCACCATTCACGTCACCGTCCTGATTCTGCTTAAAGGTGTACTGTTTGCCCGTAGCTCTCGTCTAATTCCAGACAAGGCAAACCTGGGCTTCCGCTTCCCTTGCGACGGCCCTGGTCGTGGCGGTACTTGTCAAGTGTCTGGTTGGGATCATGTGTTCCTCGGACTTTTCTGGATGTACAACTCCATATCGATTGTGATTTTTCACTTCAGTTGGAAGATGCAATCAGATGTCTGGGGAACGGTAGATGCAGCCGGTAATGTGACTCACATCACTGGTGGTAACTTTGCCCAAAGTGCCATCACCATCAACGGCTGGTTGCGTGACTTCTTGTGGGCACAAGCTTCACAAGTCATCAATTCATACGGCAGTGCGCTATCTGCCTATGGACTAATGTTCTTAGGCGCTCACTTTGTATGGGCATTCAGCTTAATGTTCCTATTCAGTGGTCGCGGCTACTGGCAAGAACTAATTGAGTCCATTGTTTGGGCACATAACAAGCTGAAAGTAGCACCAGCAATTCAGCCTCGTGCTCTGAGCATTATTCAGGGTCGAGCTGTAGGAGTGGCTCACTACCTATTAGGAGGGATTGCCACCACTTGGGCATTCTTCCACGCGCACATCCTTTCAGTAGGGTAGCAATCAGCAAAATTTTGGATTTTGGATTTTAGATTTTAGATTTAATCCAAAATCCAAAATCTGAAATCCGAAATTGAACTGATACTTGATGGCTAAAGGTCAGAGGATTTATTAAACCTATGGCAACAAAATTTCCCAAATTTAGCCAGGATCTCGCGCAGGATCCGACCACGCGTCGGATATGGTATGCGATCGCCACAGGCAACGACTTTGAAACCCATGATGGCATGACAGAGGAAAATCTTTACCAAAAGATTTTCGCAACTCACTTCGGTCATTTGGCAATCATCTTCTTGTGGGCATCCAGCCTCCTGTTCCACGTAGCCTGGCAAGGTAACTTTGAACAGTGGATTAAAGATCCCCTTCATATCCGTCCAATCGCTCATGCGATTTGGGATCCCCACTTTGGACAACCAGCAGTTGAAGCTTTTACCCAAGCTGGTGCTAGCAATCCCGTAAACATTACCTACTCTGGTATCTACCATTGGTGGTACACCATTGGAATGCGGACGAATACCGAACTGTACACAGGTTCAGTGTTCCTGCTGTTATTCGCGGCTGTATTCTTGTTTGCTGGTTGGCTACACTTGCAACCCAAGTACCGTCCTAGCTTGGCATGGTTTAAGAGCGCGGAACATCGCCTAAACCACCACCTGGCAGGTCTATTTGGTGTTAGCTCTCTGGCTTGGGCTGGTCACTTGATTCACGTTGCTATTCCCGAAGCTCGCGGACAGCACGTCGGTTGGGATAACTTCCTAAATACCCCACCCCACCCAGCAGGTTTGACACCTTTCTTTACAGGTAACTGGGGTGTTTACGCTGAAAACCCTGACACTGCTGGCCATGTGTTCAGCACATCGCAAGGTGCAGGAACTGCAATTTTGACTTTCTTGGGTGGTTTCCATCCCCAGACTGAATCGCTGTGGTTGACCGATATGGCTCACCACCACTTAGCGATCGCAGTAATATTCATTGTTGCTGGTCACATGTACCGGACTAACTTTGGTATTGGTCACAGCATCAAAGAAATGCTGAACTCCAAATCTGGTTTAGTTCCTGGTAGTAAGAGTGAAGGTCAGTTTAACCTGCCTCACCAAGGGTTGTACGATACCTATAACAACTCGCTGCACTTCCAGTTGGGTATTCACCTAGCTGCTTTAGGAACCATCACCTCTTTGGTGGCGCAGCACATGTACGCCATGCCTCCTTACGCATTTATTGCTAAGGACTACACAACTCAGGCAGCGCTGTACACACACCACCAATACATCGCTGGTTTCCTAATTCTTGGTGCCTTTGCTCACGGAGCAATCTTCTGGGTACGTGACTACGACCCCGAACAAAATAAAGGCAACGTGCTTGAGCGTGTATTGAAGCATAAAGAAGCGATTATCTCCCACCTCAGCTGGGTATCTCTTTTCTTAGGTTTCCACACCCTCGGTTTGTACGTCCACAACGACGTAGTAGTTGCTTTTGGTACACCTGAAAAGCAAATCCTGATTGAGCCGGTGTTTGCTCAGTTTGTCCAAGCTGCTCATGGTAAGGTACTGTACGGCTTAGACACCTTGCTGTCTAACCCAGACAGCATCGCCCACACAGCATGGCCCAACTACGGCAACGTCTGGTTACCAGGCTGGTTAGATGCCATCAACTCTGGGACAAACTCCCTATTCTTAACAATTGGCCCTGGCGACTTCTTGGTACACCATGCGATCGCCTTGGGTCTGCACACCACCACCTTGATTTTGGTCAAAGGTGCTTTGGATGCCCGTGGTTCTAAGCTGATGCCCGATAAAAAGGACTTCGGCTATGCCTTCCCTTGCGACGGCCCCGGTCGTGGCGGTACTTGCGACATCTCCGCTTGGGATTCCTTCTACCTCGCTACTTTCTGGATGCTCAACACCATTGGTTGGTTGACCTTTTACTGGCATTGGAAGCATTTAGGTATTTGGCAAGGAAACGTTGCTCAGTTCAACGAAAACTCTACATACCTGATGGGCTGGTTCCGTGACTACCTCTGGGCTAACTCAGCTCAGTTGATTAACGGCTACAATCCTTACGGCGTGAATAACCTTTCTGTCTGGGCTTGGATGTTCCTATTTGGACACCTTGTTTGGGCGACTGGCTTCATGTTCTTAATCTCCTGGAGAGGTTACTGGCAAGAGTTGATTGAAACCCTTGTTTGGGCACACGAGCGTACTCCTCTAGCGAACTTGGTTCGCTGGAAAGATAAGCCCGTTGCTCTATCTATCGTCCAAGCTCGTGTGGTTGGTCTAGCTCACTTCACGGTTGGCTACATCGTTACTTATGCGGCATTCTTGATTGCCTCGACGGCTGGTAAGTTCGGTTAATATTTTAGTTGGCTGAATTAGCTTGTTGTAGGTAATTAAAAAAAATCCCCCACCTTTTGGCGGGGGATTTTTTTGAAAATTAAGCTTTAAATCAATAGACCTGTTGCAAAAATAAATTATGGTAAAATAGATGGTTTTGCTTTCTTTGATCAGAATTCGGATGCCGAATTTAATCAGCAGCTACTTTCCTTAGTTGACAAAGTTGCGGTTGAGCAGAATGACCGCAAAATGCTGTACTTATCGGCTGGCACATTTGTTATTCCAAAGCAATAGTGCGAGCAAAACAAAACTTATTGTTACCTTCGCAAACAGAGCGAACGCTTAAAATTAAGTTGAGTTACGCTAATTTATCGTTCGCTCCTCCCTTTCCCCTTGTTTGCGTAAACAGCTAAAATCAAAGTATTTACTTACCTAATTGGCGCTGAATTTGGCTACTGTATCTTGTCCCCGCTGCCATCAACTCGTTGATCATCAAGCTATCAGTTGTCCCTATTGCCGTATAACACTTAAAGCTTACGGACATCCTGGCATTCCCTTACACCGCGCTACGGGAGACGGGTATTTGTGCGACACCTGCACTTATCATGCCGATGATACCTGCAACTTTCCCCAACGTCCCTACGCCAAAGACTGTACTCTCTACCAAAATATTGAAGAAACTAAATTAGAGTTGGAACAGCAGCGTTACACCAGCAGCTTTATAGTAACTGTGAAAAACTGGATCAAACGCAATCAAGCTTTGCTGGTACTAGTGAGTTTATTATTAGTCTGTTTGTTGATGGTTCTATGAACATCTTGAACTAGAGATATGTTCTCTGGAAGTTAGGTTGAGGTTCTGACCAATTTCACCGTTTTGGCAAGGTTGATGTCCATTACAATGATCTTGACATACTCCCCCGAATTGAATTCGGGAGATTCTGAGGTCAAACAGCAATTGCAGGTAAATCAAAGATTACTGGCTAAAAAAGGTGCAACTTCAACAATGCGATCGCCATAGTCAATATCCCATCCAAACGTCTGGTCATCAGATGCTTTGCCGAGTTGTACCACCCCAGCAGTCTTTTTGTTGATCTTGGTATTTTTCACACCAGCCTTTTTTTGAATTATTTGGTGCTTGGGGAGTGTTAATACAGTTAGTTATTAATTAGCCCTGAATATTCCCCGTTATAGTTGGTAAATTCAGTCTTTGCTCTGCGAATCTTAGATAGACGAATTTGCCAATCGGAAACCTGCTCGTAGCTAAGGTGATTAGTATTGCAAGTAGGAGTCCATAGCCCTCCCCAAACACAGGAGTCTTCAAACTGTAGCAGACCTGACTTGCGTAAGTTTTGGGATTGTGGAGTTCCTGGTAAGGGAGCAATGCTGTAGCAAGCAATCTGAAATTCTACTTCAGGGTTAATCTCTACGAGTTCATCCACGAGTCCTGAGATCGCTTCCTCAAGATGTAACAAGCTATCATCATCATCATCTGGTAGCCCGATAATGATGCCATAGGTAACGACAGGTACACCAGTTCTGACTACAGATTTCATCAACGTACAATGCTCTTGCCACGGCAACAACTTGCTGTATGCTTCTCGCCCAAAAACCGGACGTTCAGCAGGGATATAAGCTAAAGTACAACCTACTTTGCCATCCCAGCCAAAAAGTGCTTCAATAACTTCTTCGTCAGGCCTGAGATCGGTGTTTTCGTAGTTGCGTCCATGTCCCAGAGTTGCTTTCCGCAGTTCTAAACCATTAGGCCACATTAGAGATATTCCCATCTCCCGCGCACCATTGGTAATTTCGAGGATCTCTTCTCGTCCCCCAGGAAAGAGTCCACGGGCGAGAAATTGATCGGAACCTATGTAAATCGAACGAGCCCCCGCCTCTTTCTGGCGAGCCATCCATTTCAGGGTTGTTTGTGGGGTCATTCTCCGATAGCCAGTGCCGTAAGTGGGTGTCTGGCAAAAGTCACAGGTGCGATCGCAACCAATGTCAGCAACCACCGAACCAATGGGCACAACTCCCTGTACATTTGGTAGTGTCCCTAAACATTCCCTAGCCACCTCCACAGAGGGTAGCGCCCAATCTTCTGGACTCTTTGCTTTAGTCTTCCTGGCATATTGTTTGCCGTCTGCGAGAATTACACCTGTGAGTTCTTCCCGTGGAGTTTTTCCCAGTACATAGTCAAAAATCGCCCAATTAGCTGCACCGGATTTATCCTGAACTACTGCTGCTGCTCCAGCCTTCAAGTAGTGTTGCGGTTCAGCCACAGCATCCGATCCCCCAACGACAATTGGACGACCACCTTTGGCAAGATGCTCGATGAGCATACAGCTTACTTGACGATCTTGGGAAAAATTAACCGTAATTCCCCACGCATCATAGGTGTGAGGATCGAGATCGGAAATTTTGCCCCCTACATAAGTTTTCCGCAGAGTTATACCTTTCCAGAAAATCTGCCCAAATTCTTCACTATAATTTTCATCTCTGAGGTTGACCAATCGCGCGTCAAATCCCCCTGCTTGCAAGTCAGCGATCAAAACTTGCTTGCTGATTAAAGAACGATTTCTAAATAAAGAAGTCCAATTATTGCCTTCTGCATCGTATAGTCCCGTTGCTGGAACTTCAATCAGTCCAATTGTTGGATACTTGTCACCTACAATATTCGAGGGCGCAGAATGTGGAATAAGAGCAGGGGTTTTTCGATGCGTCATGATTGCAATTCCTTAGCGGTAGAATAAGTTGGCGAGCCAATATTCTATACAATCAGCAGATTATAGCGGAAAAATAGAATAAATCAAAGAATTTACCTAATCTAGACTTTGCAAACCCATCGCAATCTTACTGTGTTTCTCAATTTGACCCATCACTTGTTTGGCCCGTTGAATCACCACCGCTGGTAAACCCGCTAAGCGTCCCGCTTCAATACCATAAGACTTATCAGCGCCTCCCGGTTGAACTTGGTGCAAAAAGATAATTTGGTCGGGTAACTCCTTCACCGTCACCTGATAATTAGCTACATTCGGCAAAATGCTAGCCAGTTCGTTCAACTCGTGGTAGTGCGTAGCAAAAATCGTCCGCGCCCGAATATTCACAGCTATATACTCCGCCACCGCCCAGGCAATGGAAAGACCATCAAACGTCGCCGTTCCCCGGCCAATTTCATCCAACAGCACCAGCGACCTAGAAGTGGCATGATTGAGAATATTCGCCGTTTCATTCATTTCCACCATGAACGTAGATTGACCCGTTGCTAAGTCATCTACTGCACCTACACGCGTGAAAATACGATCGCATACTCCCAACCTGGCAAACCTAGCTGGTACAAAACTACCAATCTGCGCCATTAACTGAATCAATCCCACCTGGCGCAAATAACAACTTTTGCCACTTGCATTTGGCCCAGTGAGGATAACTAAGTCGGGAGGCGGGGAGGGGGAGAGAGGGAGAGGGGGAGAATAATTCTTTATTTGTTCCTTCATGTCCTTGTTTTGTTCGCGGTTCGTTTCCTCACCTCCCAACTGCGTCGAATTTGGCACAAAGAACCCCGCAGGTAAAGACTGTTCCACCACCGGATGACGACCATCAACAATCATAATCTCCCGTCCTGGCAACATTTCTGGACGACAATAACCTTGATGTACCGCCAACTCAGCTAAACCACATAACACATCCACCGCCGCCACTGCGCGGGAGAGATTGCGAATTACCTCCGCCTGTTGTCCCACCTCATCCCGTAACGCTCCAAAAACTTCATATTCCAAATGATTTAAATCATCCCGCGCTGTCAAAATCCGCGCTTCCCGTTCCTTCAACTCTGGCGTAATATAGCGTTCCTCATTAGTCAGGGTTTGCTTGCGGATGTAATTAGAGGGTACTTGGTCAGCTTTGGCGCGGGAAATACTAATGTAATAACCAAATGTTTTATTAAATCCTACCTTTAATGTGGGAATTCCTGTCTTAGCTCTCTCGTCAACCTCCAAATTGGCAATCCATTGCTGATCTGCTTCGACAGTTGACTTTCTCTCATCCAATTGGAGATTTACTCCAGCGCGAATCAATCCACCTTCCTTAATATGTATCGGCGGTGACTCCACAAGATGGACGTGTAATTTCTGTGCCAATTCTGACAACACGGTTGGCACTTTCTGCAAAGCTTTCAGGAAGGGGGAACGTGCCTCACTCACTAAGCGGGATAATTCTGGTAGGCGTGATAAAGAATCTGCCAAAGCTACTAAATCTCTAGCATTAGCAGTACCAGAACCCGCCCGCCCCGTCAGCCGTTCCAGGTCATAAATCTGCCGTAACAACTGTCGCAAATCCTGACGCAGGGAGGTATTTTCCATCAATTCATGGATGGTATCTTGCCGCGCCCGAATACCTTTAATATCGAGTAGCGGTTGTAATAACCATCGCCGTAGAGCCCGCCCGCCCATAGCTGTATTCGTTCTATCTAACGCCCAGAGAAGGGAACCATGAAAAGTTCCATCACGAACAGTTTGGGTAATTTCCAGGTTACGACGGGTTTGGCTATCTACAATTAGGTAGTCGGTGACAGTGTAGGTGCGTAGCCTCTGGAGGGTGACAGGGTGTTCTTTTTGGGTATCTTCCAAATACTCCAGAAGACCGCCAGCCGCACGAACAGCCAGAGGGAGATGATCGCAACCGAGTCCTTCAAGCGATCGCACTTTAAATTTCTGCAATAATCTCGGTCTAGCTTCCGCTTGCGAAAATGGTACTTGCGATCGCAAACTATAGCAAAATGATGGTGGCAAACACTGCGGTAAATGCGGCGAAGTTTCTCCCGGACGCAGCAAACTACCCAAATCGGGAGCATTGGTAGGAACAAGCACCTCCGAAGGCTGCAAGCGCATTAATTCTTGTGTAAGATGTTCTAAATCACTACCTTGAGTCGTGAGAAATTCACCTGTAGAGATATCTGCATAAGCTAAACCCCAATGGTTAGCAGCAATTACCACAGCCGCCAGGTAGTTATTGCGACCGGATTTTAGCATTCCCTCTTCCAGCAAAGTCCCAGGAGTCAAGATACGCGTTACCTCTCGCCGCACCAATCTCCCAGTAGCTTCTGCTGCATCTTCCACTTGGTCGCAAATGACCACTGCATAGCCTTTTTCTACCAATAGCGTCGTGTAGCGTTCCCAAGCGTGGTGCGGAACACCAGACATTGCGACGCGCCCCTGTTCCCCAGCTTGTTTGCTAGTGAGGACTAATTCTAATTCTTGCGCTAGCGTTACAGCATCTTGGAAATAGCATTCAAAGAAATCTCCTACCCGATACAGCAACATCGCGTGAGGATATTTATCCTTCGTCTCGACATAATGCAAGTACATTTGACTTAGCTTGCTGCGATCAACCATTTGATGGTTGGAAATAAAAGTACTTGCGTCAGCCTTGGTAGATGGAGTTTCAGAGTGAGAAGCGGTCATAGATGCTAGGGGGAGTTACGCACGGAAATTCCACAATATCCGATGATAACGTGATGTGAAAGTTGAGGTGCGATCGCTCAAGAATTTTTTACTATTGGCTTGGGTTGTTGGCTGGGGCATCCATTTTTGCTGTTAGTGTGGAGAACAAGCGATCGCTCAAGGATTTTTTACCCTTTTGGTGCGATCGCTGCGGCGTGTAGGTGGCTGTGGTGGAGGTGGTTCCTGTGATTTTAGCTTATCGTCATCAGTCAGAAATTCTACATAGTAGTCTTTTTTGTCATGGTAGTACTTGCCCAAGATGACAATACTAGCATCACCCATAGAAGTCTTTTCTACAGCTTGATTAGGGAATTTAGCCGCTAACTTTTTCAATTCTTCCTCCTCCCAAAGAACAATTTGCTCACGGAACTTAGCCCAAGGAGTTGTTTCATCAGCTGCATAAGTTATAATTTCGGCAAATTTTTGAGCTGCTATACGTTTACTTTCTGAATTTGCTGTTTTAGCCTGTGCAATGTGATTACCTGTTTCTATAACAGTAGCTAAAGGCAGTACCAGCGTTGTTCCTTTGGCAATTTCTGCCTTAATTTTCTGATTTACACGCTCAAAATTCCATTCATTATTACCAGCAGTTTCTCTACCTGGAACTTATAACCAAACGCATAAAAGCGATGTATCGATGAGTAGCACCTTTCTCATATTAGTAACTAGTTACCACGAGAAAGGCTTCTTTCAATTGCACCCTTAGTTGTCATATCACCTAAAGAATATGATGCAAATAACTTAGAAAAATTATCAATATCTTCTAAAAGTGTAAGCTTGCTTTCTCCAGTTTCAGAATCGCGGTGTGCGACAACAACAAAAGGAACTATCTCTGAGCCTAAAGCATCAAGTAAAGCCGGGTTATGAGTAGTTATTAAAATATCAATTTTTCTTTTACTACCAATCTCTCGCAATATTCTTACCAGCAATTCTGCACGCGAAGGATGAAGCCCATTATCTATTTCTTCAATTACTAATTGACTGCCTTCAGATCGAGTTAGTAGCGCTGTGAGAATTGCTAGAAAGCGTAAAGTTCCATCTGACATACTTCTAGCATCAATCTCTGTAATATGGCCAGGCTTCCATTCTTCAACACAGTAAAGCATGGCATCAGTGCCAAACCTACCAACTTTTTCTGCCCACACTCTTTGAATATCGCCTTCTGGTAAATCCTTAATGTAGTCAGATAAAGTTGATTCAACCTCAGCTTTCTGCTCGTCAGGCAAAGCCGCTAGTACGCCTGCAAGATTGGATGTATCAGTTTCAAGGCTCTCAGAAAGTCGTGAATAATCCCGCATTTTAGAAATAATGGGATTCAGAGAAAAAATATTTTCAATACTATTAATAACTGTATTAATTTCATTACTAATAGAATCGGAAAATTTGATTATTTTTAAATCTGTTAGCATTGAGCCACGAAGTGTAAAATTTCTAGTCACTGGAATTTTGGTATTTTCATTTGTAAAAATTGCAGACATGCTTATAATTCCATTTGAGCCTAAAGCGAATCTAAACAGGTAATTTGGAAAATTGATTTGCTTATAATTGTTGGTATTATTTTTGCGAGTTACGTATTCTTCTAAAACCTGAATAAACGGTTTTGTTTGTATTGTAATACTATAGAGGTAATCAGTTTTATCATCTTGACCTTGTACTAGTGCCTTCAATGTAAATTGAGTTCCAGGTTTCAGAGCAGCGCCCTCTACACCACCTCGAATAGAAGTAAGATTTTTGTCTCCTGCTAAAGCAGCTTCAATATCCTCACCTTTAACTATTCTTTGTATAAATTCCAAAGCTTCAACGACATTAGATTTCCCACTCGCATTCGTCCCAATCAGAACAGTCAACGGGTCAAGCGGAAGCTCTGCATAACGGAAACTTTTCCAATTTTCAAGGATGAGTTGCTTAAGCATAACCAATTCCAAAAATGCTTAGATTCTATTTTTATGATACTCTCAATAGCAACTACCCCTCTTCTGTCACTCTCCGAAAACATTTGCCATTTCTGAATTCTAGAGCTTTTATCTACCAAGGGTTCACGCGATTTTTTTCTAATAACAAATACAACACCCATTTTTTTCTAATAGGATAGCTTGTATTGATTGCCTGATGAGGCTTCTAGCTATTACCCTCCCGGAGAGTGACAAAAGAGGGCTACAGCACTTCCGGCGGCTATGAGGTACATCCTCATAGCTGAAAGCTATGATAGGAGAGGGGTAAGAGGAAAATTGTATTGCATAATAGCCGGAAGCGCTGTAAGGGCGCAAAGTGCAGAGTTTAATACACCCTTGAAATTTCACTCACCCAACCATTCTTCACGAGAAACTCCAGCTTGTCGCAATAGCCGTGATAATAGACCCACACTAATATCACCCTCATGAGAATTGGTAATAATCACAGTAACATCACCTCGCCGCATTTGTGGGTGCTTTCCTCCTGCGTAAGGGCCTTCAAAGCCCAACTCTTGCAGACGTTTTACCAAATCACGCCAAGAAACAGGGGTTAATCTAGACATTTTTATACAGGTTTAGTCAGTTCATTGAGGTTGATACCAGCGATTACGGGAATCATTAACCCCAAATGCAACCGTAGCGCCAGCCAGTCACTTAAAGCTTCTCTTAGTTCCCGCCTACAACCTTCTAACGTTTTATGACTTGCCCAGACTCCTTGTAAACTTGGAATTTCACCCCAATAAATTTCATCATCTTCAATGATCTCATAAAATGCTAGTTCCATTGCTTGGTCAATGTAGCTTGCCAGCATTGTTAGTTTTCCTTCGCCTTTATGTTGAATTTTAGCTATAAATCCCTTCTGTTTCACTTTCAACTTTTGCAGGTTATGACTATGATCTATTTTGGCTAAATTCTCCAGCACGCCAACTATCAGATATAATTTAGCTGCAATCAGTAGCGGCGACTACTGCACCATCTCAGCCAAAAAACAGCAAAGCCAGCAGACAGAGTAAAAAATTACCCAATTACTCTATCTAACTGGCTAAATTTTACTAAGCTTTTGACAACTTATTTTTCTGGCGGTAAATCTACGCTGTAAACAGTCTCCCCAGCCAAATTACGCAGTGTTACCGTCATCACATTTGTATAAGCATTAATTTTGACACCCCCAAAAAACTGCAAACCTTCACTTGGAGGTCGATTTGCTTTCGTACCTAGAGGAAGGCTTTGAAATACCAATTGTGGCCCAAAAGTATTTTCCAGTTGGTTGGGCCCAAATGTGCCGGAGTTAAGAGGCCCAGCCACAAACTCCCAGAAAGGCTTGAAGTCAGTAAACTGTGCTTTAGCAGGGTCGTAATAATGGGCTGCTGCATAATGTACATCAGCAGTTAACCAAACAACATTCTTGATATCCTTGTTTTTAATAAATCGTAGTAAGTCAGCAAGCTCTAATTCCCTTCCTAAAGCTGGGCCGTTTCCATTAGCCCAAGCTTCAAAATCAGTGCTACCATCTCGAACTATCAAACCTAGAGGCATATCACTAGCAATAACTTTCCAAGTTGCTTTTGATGATAGTAATTGCCTTTTGAGCCATTGCACTTGTTTTCTGCTAAGAAATTCCGTGTCTTTACTTGGTACTGGCTGATTATTGGGAGTGTTCACTCCCCGATAGGTGCGCTCATCAAGCATGAAAATATCTAGTAATGAACCATACTTGAAGGAGCGATAAATTCTTGCTTTGTCTGGATCATCAGTTTTATACTCAATAGGCATATATTCTAAAAATGCTTGCCTTGCCCTTTCTGCTAGCAAGTTAACATCCTTAACTACATAGCGGTTATCGTTAAGAAGAAATTCGCCAGGATACCAGTTATTTGTAGTTTCGTGGTCGTCCCACTGTGCCAGTATAGGAACTTCAGCGTTGAAGCGCTTAACATTTTCATCTAACAAATTGTATTTATAGTTACCACGAAATTCTGTTAAAGTTTCCGCTACTTTTGATTTTTCTTCTGTGGTAATGTTTTTCCAGATTGTGCCATCGTCCAGCGTTACTTCTGATGAAAGTGGGCCATCAGCGTAAATATTGTCGCCAGAATGGATGAAAAAGTCAGGTTTAAGTTGGCGCATGGTTTCGTAAATTTTCATCCCACCAAAATCAGGATTAATACCCCATCCTTGACCCGCAGTATCTCCACCCCAAACAAAGAATATATTTCGTCCATGTATGGGAGGAGTTCGGAAAGTTCCATTAACAGGAATGCTATTAATGTTCTGATAATTTAAATCTTGGAAAATCACCCGATAGAATATTTGTTGGTCTGGTGGTAAGTTGTTGAGATTAATTCGTGCTGTAAAGTCGCTATTTTTTAAAGCATTGGGGCCGAGAACGCGTTGAACATTACCAAATGATTCACTGGTAGAATATTCTACGATCATTTTTGCAGAGCGATCGCTACGACTCCAAATAACAATGCCATTGTTAGAGATATCTCCGCTAGCTACGCCATAAGGTATTGCAGGACGCATTTTATCGGATGTGATAATTGCAGGTGCTTGAGCAAAAACTTGTGATTTTGATACAAGATTTGTAGAAATAACTCCACCGGCTGTGATTGCTGAACGGAGCAAAAACTGGCGACGGTTTAGCTTCAATGAGTGATGGGATTCCATATTAATTAATGCCAAGTTTAAGCAAAAGTATTATAGGATAAGTAATTACCATATATTTTTATAGGAATAAGTAAAGATTGAGTTATTCAAGGGTTAATAAAAAGTTATTAAATTTCTATAATATTACCTAACATAATATTATCTTCACCTTTGATTAAAGTCTGCTTAAACCCATGAAACCAAAGTGAGTTAACTCCAAATACTTGGGAACGTGGATTAAATAAAACGCAAAAATTTTGTTTGCTAGAGTGCGTTAACAACAGCTAAACGCATCTACAAAACTTTGTAGTGTATACATTGCTTGCAGAAGTTTATCGTGAGGAAAACTGAAATGAAATTTATTCCACAAATAGTGCTTGCTACTGCTACTCTTGCTCTAGGTTTTGCTACCATCGATGCAAAATCAGCCTCCGCCACAATTGTTAGTTACGCTTTCAATGTTGATAGTCCTATAAATAAAGGACAGGGCTTTTTTAGCTTTGATGACTCAACTTTTAGTAATGACAACATTCCAGAGGCGAAAGTGAAGTTGCTCCATTTTCAATTTAATGGTGACTCTACTATTTACACAGAACAAGATGATGTCAATTATCCAGAATTCCCCATTGTATTTTCAACCACATTTTTAACAGGAAAGAAATCTGTAGGATTAGAATATCTATTCAACAATAAATCTAATCCTTCTAGCTCTATCAGTTACGAAATTGTAGGTGAGGATTTTACAATTTTTTCTAGAACTTCTCCAAATTCCGAAATCGTCTCTGGCAAACTTTCTTATAGTAAAGTTCCTGAACCTACAACTTTAGGTAGTACTCTTTTTGCTTGTAGCCTTGGCTGGATATTGAAGAGAAAAGCAACATCAATCAAAAAAGAAAAGGTTAAATTTTAACCTTTGTTTGGGGACAGCTAATATAGTTGACTAGAAACATCTTTAAAACAATAAATAATCGATTAATTCTAAAGAATGAAGGATGATTAACTCATGCTTTATAAGACCTGTCTTAGAAGACTACTTCCAAAACAGGTCTATTCTTTATTTTTTAACGCATTTATTGAACATCTATTAATTGTCTTAAGTATCTTATGACATTTGTAATGTGAAAATATAAGTCATAATTTTAGCTATAAGTTCCTACTACATCACTTTCAATTTTTGCGGATTTTATATCGACATCATCTATCTTATTAAATTCCCCCGCCCGCAAGCTATCTGTTGTATCTTTGATAAAACTGGCAATTGGTATAGCGACTAACAAACCCAATACGCCTCCCAATTTGGCTCCCAGCAGCAAGGAAATCACAACCCATACGGGATTTAAACCAGTCAAATTTCCCAAAATCCGAGGTGCAATAAAATTAGAATTAACTTGATCAATTGCAACAGCTACGCCTAAAACTTCCACTCCTAGCCAAAAGTTTTGCAAGGCTACCAACAGACTGACTATGGCGATACCTACCCCCGTACCAAAGGGGAAAAGAGAGAACAAGCCAATACCAATTCCAAAAAGTAGAGCCAAGGGAACTTGCAGTGCCAAAAACGCTAATGTTATAGTCAATCCCAGTACAGCACCTAATGTTGCCTGACCGATGAAGTAATTGTGGAAATCTTCTCGTAGTAATTGCCTTACTTTTAAGCCCATATTATGCGGAAACCAATGAAAAATTCCGTCCCAAAGACGTTCGCCATTTAATACTAAGTAGATAGTCAGAACTACCGCTAGCAAAACGTTGACCACAGTACCAATAGTATCGACGGCAAAACCAAGAATTCTCCCAGTGAAGGACTGAAGTTGGTTAGATAATTGGTCAAGAGCTTGAGTAAATAAACCACTTAAATTAATGGGAAGCTGTTGTTGATTTAACACCCAATCTTGAAAAGCTTGTAGTTGTTGAGTCCCAGAATCAATCCAACTGGGCAAAATATTAGCTAGCTCATTTAGCTGTCCTAGAATTAGGGGAACCAAGGTAATACCTAAACCCACTAAAACCACTACAGTAAAAAGCAATACTCCCCCAATAGCCAGGTTGCGTTTCACTCCTTGTTCTTGGAGAAATTGGATTGGATAATTTAACACAAAAGCCAATAGGATGGCGGCGGCAAAAATACTAACCAAAGGTTGAAAATACTGTACAACCTGGATTAATAGCCAACCATTGAGAATAGCTAGGGGAAATGCCAATCCTAAAGTAATCCATCGCGGCAGTTTGTTTGCTGATTGCATTAGTGGTAACTCCACAAGAGTTCTAACTTTATTTTGGCGGGAATTAATGAAATCGGGCCCCCTTTGGGGATTAGGGACTGGAAACTGGGAAACGGGGAACTGGTGAGGCACCAACTCCAGAGGGCTTCTCTTTGCAGGCGACTCTAAAACCGAAGGGAGACTTGGAGACTCTTAAGAGAGGAAAAGGGTAAAGGTTAAAGGGTAAAGAGATGGTTTGTTTATCCCCAATGCCCAATGCCCAATGCCCAATGCCCAATGCCCCATTCCCAAATCGTATTACATTCCCATAATTTCATATCCTGCATCTACATAAAGAACTTGTCCGGTAATTCCGCTAGACAAATCGCTACATAAAAAAGCCGCAGCATTGCCAACTTC
>NZ_JADEXR010000280.1 GCF_015206995.1 aff. Roholtiella sp. LEGE 12411
GGTCAGCCGATAGCTGACCCCTTCCCTACCCCCTATCCGTATGAGAATAATAATGATTCCTATACGGAGACATTTCTATATTTTATTTTCTGGAAGTCCCTAAGGGTTAAGGTTTTTTGGACTTTTGACCTTTGACTCTGGACAACCTCTGGCGTTAAAAATATTACACTTGCGTAAGTCCTGTAATTTTTTAACCGCAGAGGCACAGAGTACGCACAGAGAAAAAAAGAGCTTTTACAAGTCACCTTTACTATACAAATCAACCATAATATGTACTGACAAATTCAGTCATTTCAGGCTGTTGCTAACAGCTTAAAAGCAGGTAGCGTAAACGCAAAGCGGCTTGTGCTGGGACAGCGATCGCTATAGTATAAAAATTAAACTTTAATACAAAAAAAAACCGGACTCATACTTAATCGTTTTTAACGATGTATAAATTTTATTTTTAATAAAAATTATGTTGATAACTGCGTACCCATCCGTGCTTAGTTCTTTTTTCAAAGGTACATTAGATACTACTGGTGTTGCCTATAGTGTAGCTGTAGTGGATGACTACGCCTACGTCGCTGATGCCAACAGTGGTTTGCAAATCATTGATATCACAGACCCTAGCGCACCCTTCCTCAAAGGTACATTCGATACTACTGGTCTGGCTTATGGCGTAGCTGTAGCAGGTAACTACGCATACATTGCTGACGCTACCAGTGGTTTGCAAATCATTGACATCACCAACCCTAGCGCACCCTCCCTCAAAGGTACATTCGATACGATCTTTGCCTTAAATGTAGCTGTAGTGGGTAACTATGCCTACGTTGTTGATATCACCAGTGGTTTGCAAATTATCGACATCACAAACCCGGCTGTACCCTCCCTCAAAGGTACATTAAATACTGGCCCTGCTTTAGGTGTAACTGTAGTAGGTAACTATGCTTACGTTGCTGGCAACGGTTTAGAAATCATCGATGTCACAGACCCTGCTGCACCTTCCCTCGCAGGTAGATTTGATACTTCTGGCAATGCTTATGGTGTAGCTGTAGCGGGTAACTACGCTTACGTCGCTGACTACGGCAGTGGTTTGCAAATCATTGATATCACAGACCCTAGAGCACCCTTTCTCCAAGGTACATTAGATACCACTGGCAATGCCTATAGTGTAGCTGTAGCAGGTAACTATGCTTACGTTGCTGACACAACTAGTGGTTTGCAAATCATTGATATCACAGACCCGGCTGCACCCATTCTCAAAAATACATTCGATACCACTGGTGCTGCTTTAGGATTAGCTGTAGTCGGTAAATATGTTTACATTGCTGATGAAAACAGTGGTTTGCAAATCATAGAGAACAATACAGTTCCGACTTCTGCTGACAAAACTATCACTATCAATCCTGACAGCCTCTACATTTTCCAGCCTAACGACTTTGCATTTAATGACCCGGACAGCGGCGATCGCCTGCAAGAAGTAAAAATTATAACATTGCCTGAGTTAGAATTTTTCCTAGATGGCGATGATAACGGCACTCTCGATTCTGGTGAAGCTATCTCATTGGGCCAAGTAGTTACGCTGGATAAATTGAGCCAGCTGAAGTTTAAGACTGATATTACCGCCAGAGGTGACAATTTCGCCAGCTTCCAGTTCAAAATCAGTGATGGCAAAGACTACAGCGCTTCGCCAAACAACTTTACTATTAATATCACTACACAAACAAATCTCTCTTTTAAGCTGGTAAAGCCCAGTTCTAGTACGGTCTATGAACTAGGAGTATTTACCGTTGACGATGCAGAAGGTAAGATTGGCAATATTGCTCCTGGTGCAACTGGGTATACCGAAGCGGCTCTGAAACGAGCTAAGGCGGTTTTCTCTGCAATTGCTAATATTCCCAATGGGTTTAATACTAACTTAGCGACTCTGCAAGAGTTCAACTCTGGTGATAGTCTAAGGTTTTTCTTGGTACGCAACAACAGTATCAATGGCGTACTAACTGGACAAACTTCCTTCTCAGATGTAATTTTTTCCTCAGCGGCAAATTTTGAAGTCGAACCCTCAAAAAATCAAGTATTCTCTCTCAACTTTCAAGATTTGGTAGTAGAAATTCAACCAACAAACCAAGAGTTACCTTTGGGTATAGGTTTGCAGGGACAGCAAGAAGCAGAATTGCTCGATTTACGGGATGTGACACAACAGGTGAAAGCTGAGTTTGTGGTCAACAGAGAAGCCGTTTTCAACAATTTTGTTGGCTTTTATCGGGTGACTGATGAGAATGGTGGTATTGATATTAATGGCGATCGCACAGCAGATATTCTCGTCGGGCAAGCGGGTTATACTGAAGCAGCGGTACGTGAGCGTGTTGCAGGTATTGACCTGACGGTGAACAACCAAGGTACGGCAACTTACATCGGCACTTTGGAGCCTGATTCTCTCTTTGCACCATTTATCATCGCCAATGGTAGACCCGACGCAATTCTCGATAGTAATCGTAATAACGATCCAGCGGTTTACTTCCCATTTTTAGGTGCTAATACTGATAAGGTAGATCACATTCGCCTATTAGGGAATAACACCTTTGGCTTTGAGGATTTAACCAGTGGTGGTGACAATGATTATAACGATGTCATTGTGCGCTTGAATTTAACTACTTAATGTTGGGCATGGGGCATGGGGCATTGGGCATTGGGCATTGGGCATGGGGCATGGGGCATGGGG
>NZ_JADEXR010000281.1 GCF_015206995.1 aff. Roholtiella sp. LEGE 12411
GGCTGGGGCTGTGGCTGGGGCGATGGCTGGGGCTGGGGCTGTGACTGTGACTGTGGCTGTGACTGTGGCTGTAACTGTGGCTGTGACTGTGGCTGTAACTGTGGCTGAGGCTATGGCTTGGGCTGGGAAGGATATGTCTACTAATGTATTGTTAACACTCACAATCGGGTTAGGAATGAGCTTCGGAATTGGTTGTATAGTCGGACTTCTCAATCCCTACATCCTATTAGCAATAGCAGGAACCGGATTACCTTTAGCAACAATGTTGCTTTATCTACCCCTCAAAGGACGTAAGTTAATTGTCAAATACCGCCAGTCAGAGTCACATCTAATTAAGCCATGAACTGCACCTAGTGGATGACGCGATCGGGATATCGCTTGTTGTGATACTACAAGTTATGTCGGCATATCATCAGTTTGAAACCGGTAATCAGGCAATTGAGCAAGAATTACAGCCACCATTGCTCCACAAAGGTCATAGCAAAGATCGCAGACTGGACTTATTGCAATATCGTCAAATGCTCGGAACCCTTATAAGGTGGGTAATGCCCACCTTACTATTGCTGGCGTTAAAGTGTCCGTGGTGTCTACAAGCGAGACTAAGACAAAGGACGGTAGACGCGATAGTTAATTTTAGGGAAGATATTGTCTATTAACTCGACTTTTTCCAGCCAACCGCTATCGACTTTGCCAATTTTAACGTCTTCGTAGAGCTTATTGAACCGCATCAGGTGCGATCGCGTCCGTCTCACTGCATAGGGTACCATCGTTCCCGTCCGCATAATAAATGCCCAGTCAGAAGATTGTGCTAACAGCAGTTCCCGCGCTGCTTGGTTCAATGCTTTCCACCCCAATTCATCTTCTGGTTCCAAGTGCGAGATTTCAATCATGCGTTCTGCGGCTTTGTGCAAATGAGGGTAAATCCACGCATTCGTCTCGTTCAACCAATACTCATGGAATCCCTTAAAACCCCAACTTGATTGCGAAGGACGGCAAACTTGCTGGGTCGGTTGTGCCTGTAAATAATCCGCCAAATGGGTCATTGCGTAGGTTCCCTGGTCATGCCATGACTTGCGGAACAGGTAATCTATAAACCAGGGGCCTTCATACCACCAATGTCCAAATAACTCGGCGTCATAAGGCGAAACAATCACTGGCGGACGTTGCATAATTCCATAAAGATGCTCAGCCTGCCGCTCTCGATTATACATAAAGTTCTCGGCATGTTCCGCTGCCTTTTCTTTTGCCCAATAAGGATCGTAGAGTGCTTTATCTGCAAGTCCTAAGCCGCGCCCAGTAATTTTATGATACTTAATACCCGTGTTTTTACGCTGACCGTTGGGCATAATATAGGGCTTGATGTACTCATATTCTGCTTCCCAGCCCAAATCTTTGTAAAATTCCCGATATTCTGCTGCACCTGGATAGCCCACCTCAGAAGACCATACCTGCTGGGAAGATTCATGATCTCGACCAAAGGCAGCAACCCCAGTCTCTGTATAAATTGGGGCATAAGTACCAAAGCGGGGACGAGGACGGGCGTAAAGAATGCCATGCCCGTCGGTGAGAAAGTAGCGCAACCCAGCATCTGCTAGCATCCGCTCTAAACCTTCATAGTAGGCGCATTCAGGCAACCAAATACCTCTGGGTGCTTGTCCAAAGGTTTGCTCGTAGTGTTCGCAGGCTACCTGAATTTGTGCCCACACCGCTTGCGGATACATTTTCATCAGCGGTAAGTAACCGTGGGTCGCACCGCAAGTGATAATTTCTAGGTTATTAGTGTCTTGAAACTGCTTAAAAGCAGTCACCAAATCACCGTCGTAGCGCTCCCATAACTGACGCGCTTCATTAAATTCAGCAGCGTAATGTTCCGCTAAATAACGGATATGCCCGTTGTGGACATTACGCTCAGCCTCCAATTCTATAAGCTCTTCAAGTTGCGCTAAATGTGCGTCATAGCGCTCTTGCAGCAGAGGGTCACGAAGCATCGACACTAAAGGCGGTGTCATGCTCATCGTGATTTTAAAGTCGATACCGTCTCGCTTTAAGCCTTCAAATACTTTTAGTAAGGGAATGTATGTTTCCGTGATGGCTTCATAAAGCCATTCTTCCTCAAGCACATAGTCGCTTTCTGGATGACGAACGAAGGGTAGGTGTGCGTGGAGTACAAGAGCGACATAGCCGATAGCCATAATAATTCTGGGGTGGTACTTGTAAGTTGAAGGTCGAGAGGTTTGGCAGAAATTAACAATATTTTAAGACTTTATGGGGATCGTAAGAGCAGTTTTCAATTTAGTTCAATACGGTGTTTGTAAGGGCACAACAATGTTCATAAGTGTGAACTTCAGATGAAAAGCTTGATTGGTAATTGTTTAAAGTATTCTCGTTCCCATGCTGAGTATGGGAACGAATTCAATAAGGCTCCGCCTTGACTGTAATGTCAAGTGGAGCCTCCAAAGAAACATTCCTAGCCTCTGGCCATCAATGCCAGTTTAACTGGAGTTTAGACTAAAAATAAGCAAGCAGAAAATAATACTTAGAAAAGTATGGATAAAAAATTGACATATCTGGTCAGGTGAAAAGTCACTGAAAAGAAAAAGTGGTCAGCAATGTTGAACTGAC
>NZ_JADEXR010000052.1 GCF_015206995.1 aff. Roholtiella sp. LEGE 12411
GCCCAATGCCCAATCCCCAATGCCCAAAGACCAAAGCCCAATGCCCAATGCCCAAAGCCCAATGCCCAATGCCCAATGCCCAATGCCCAATCCCTTTTACTATCAGCCGATTTAAACTGACTTAGCCTTACGGTTTTCCAGTAAGATTACAGGTATTAGACTTGCTTCTAAAACTGCCTGTGATACTGAGCCAATCAGCACTTGTTCCCAAGGTTGATGTCCTCGTTTTCCCATAACGATCGCAGTAGCATGATGCTCCTGAGCAACACGAATAATTTCTTCTGGTACAGCGCCTGTTGTTGTCAAAAGCTCATATTTGATATCAGATAGCAACTGTTTAGCTTGTTTGCGTATTTGTTCTACGGCGCGCTGATTCGAGGTATTAATTACATGCAAAACAATTACTTCACCATTACTGCGCCGTGCCAAATCTGCAACTTTGGTTAAAACTTCTGTTGTTATAGATGCATCCACTGCTGCCAAAAACAAGGTATGAGTAGCAACTGTAACTTTGGTGGGGTCAACTTCTCCTTTAGTAAGCAATTTAGGTGCAAATGTCATCGTTGCCCAAGCTCCCAACGGTGCAGTGATTAAAATTGAAAGAGCTGCGATCGCTAAAATTATCTCTCCTCCTACAATGCCTTGAGCAAGAGGAATTGCACCAATGGCAGCTTGGACTGTGGCTTTAGCGGAGTTTCCTGGTAATAAAAATAGTCTTTCGCGCCAATTCCAATTACTACCCAAAGTCGAAAGATACCAGCCCACCATCCGACCGATAAATAAACCAATCGCCAGAATTAAAATACCGGGTAACAGAATTTTTCCCAATACTTGTAGTTGAATAGTTGCTCCTAATAAGACAAATAAAAAAATCTCAGCTACTATCCATAAACTGTCAAATCCACCACGCAATCTTCGAGCTAGAGGAGCATCTAATTCAATTAAGAAAAATCCCATAGCCATTGCCGCTAAGTAACCAGAAAAGTAAGGTACAGCATGAGCAACAATTACTAGCAACAAGGCTAAACCTGCGGCAATCAAAGTATCTTGAACTGCGTTCTGTGTCCAGTTTTGTTTTGTTAATAGTAAAACTAGCAAACGGGCTGCTAAATAGCCAAACAATACTCCCAACAAGATTTGCATCATAATTTGCAACGGAAGTAGTTGTAGAGCAGTTAAAGTGAATCCCCCAGGTAAAGAAATCTGCTCAACACCTCCATTACCTAAAAAACTTAGTAAGAGGCTGAAGACTAGCAATAGCAATACATCAGATAAAGCACTCCCAGTTAAAATTGCATCAGGAATTCCTTTAGTGACACCCCAGCCTAAACTTTTAAGTCTAAGCATTCCGGGGACAATGACAGCGGGAGATTCAGCGCCAATTACACAGCCCAAGAGCAACCCAGTGGGAAAGTCCAAACGAAAAATTACCATAGAAGCGATCGCAATTGCGATCGCTTCTGTTGTCGCTGGCAAAAATCCTAAGCGTAACGCCACAGTTCCTTGTTGAGCTAGCTTTTCCCGATCTAACCCCAGCCCAGCTTTCATCAAGATAATCATCACTGCCAAAGTTCTTAATTCATCAGCAGCACCCAGGACATCTTGACTAATGACATTACGCACTTGGGGGCCAAGAATAATCCCTACTAAAATCATGCCAATTAAAGGCGGAGCACCCAAACGACGGGCAATTTGACCCACAAAAAAGCCCATCATTAAAATCCACAATACACTGGCTAACATCCCATAACTCCTTGAAGTGTGCTTTGTAGACAGATACTTTCTACAGGGGAGTCAGGTAATGCATTTAGCCAAGCCCTACCCTCCCGCTGCAAGCGAGGAAAGTAGGAGCTATCAGCCTTCCAGAACAGGCTGGAATGGCGGTTTTGGCGAGCTCCATCGCCATTGATTTGACTTTAAATCAAGGATACCATTTTTGCTTTTGGTCGAATTTAATATTTGTATTTGTTTCTTTGAGTAACTAGTAACAATACCGCAGCGATCGCAAAAAAGCTCCCGGCAATAAATGTCGCTTCTGCTCCTAGAGTCTGCCATAATCCACCAGCTAGCAAACTGGCAGGCAAAAGAGCTAATCCTACAGCCAAGTTGAGAAATCCAAAAGCAGTCCCCCGTAGATTTGCAGGTATGCTGTTTGCCACTAGTGCTAACAGCAACCCTTGACTCATACCCAAATGCAAACCATAAAGGGCAAACAATCCCCAAACTTGCCAAGGCGCTTGTACGAAAGCAAAGCCCAGATAAACTAGAGCGTATAGAAGAAATCCGCCTACAAGTAGCCCAAATCTGCCCAAGCGATCAGAAAGTATTCCCAATGGGTAGGCACTGAATGAGTAGGCGATGTTCATCACCACTAATGTCAACGGTATAAGTGGGGCGGAAATACCCGTTTGCTCTGCTCGCAGTAGCAAAAAAGCATCGCTAGAGTTGCCGAAATTAAATAGCAGCGCCACTGCTACAAGTACCCAGTATCTCTGTCCCAAACTGCGTAAAGCTTGCCATTGCAGAGGGTTGCTGCGTCTTTGTTGGGTTCGACTTGTTCTCGGCTCACGTACTCCCACTGTTAATAAAGCCACTGCTAAGAAACCAGGGATAAGTGCTAGCCAAAAAACCAGGCGGAAGTTGTTTGTGGAAGTAGCCATGAGGGCAAATGCTACCAATGGCCCCAAGAATGCTCCTATAGTATCGAGAGACTGACGCAATCCGTAGGCTGCACCCCGAACCTCTGGGTTAGTAGAGTCAGCAACTAAGGCATCGCGGGGTGCTACTCGGATACCCTTGCCAATGCGATCGCCAAACCGAGCTATCAATACCCCCGTTGGAGTGCTAGCTACAGCGAATAGAGGTTTAACAAAGGTAGATAACCCGTAGCCAAATACCGCTAGCCCCTTGCGATGTCCTAGGTAATCACTTAAAGCTCCAGAAAAGACTTTTAGTACTGAAGCTGTTGCTTCTGCAATGCCTTCAATGATGCCAACAGTCAAGATATTCGCCCCTAATACTGACACTAGAAACAAAGGCAATACAGAATGAATCATCTCGGAACTAATATCTGTCAGCAGGCTAACAAACCCCAACACCCAAACAGTGCGAGGAATTGTTTGAAAGAATTTCTTTTGTAGTTGCATATTCCTTACTGTGGACAATGGGACTCCAATCAATCTCGCCAACTTTATAGTTTGGATTTATAAATTTCATAAATGCAACAGATGTTTCATAGGAAGAATAGCAATAAATTTAATTGAATGCAACATCTGTTACACTACCTCTATGGATAGAAAGTGTTGGAACTTATTGGTTTACCGAGTGCCTGCTCAACCTTCGACCCAGCGGGTATATGTTTGGCGTAAACTCAAGGGATTGGGCGCACTTTACCTACAGCAATCGGTGTGCATACTACCGCAGCGAGAGAACTTGCAGCATCAGTTGACAGAATTGAAAGCAGACATTACAGCAGGTGGTGGTGAGGCAGATTTATTCACCATTTGGATTGATGTGCCAGAGCAAAACGCCATATTGGTAGAGCGTTTCCAACAGCAGGCTGATCAAGAATACCAAGAGTTTTTGGGGCAGTGTCGGGATTTTCATAGCGAATTGAGTGAAGAACGGAAAAAAGCTAACCTTACCTTCGCAGAACTAGAAGAGAACGAGGCAGAACTAGCTAAACTCCGTTCTTGGTTGCCGAAAATCCGCGATCGCGATCTGTTTAACGCACAAGGATACTTACAAGCTACTGAAGCTTTTAAGGCTTGCCAGCTAGATTTTCAGAGCTTTACAGAACAAGTATATGAAGCACAAGGGGTAAAATCTAGCGATGTGTAGTTTATCGTTTTTCTGGGTGCAAACTGTACCAGCTATACCAGTGACGAACTGCTAGCCAGACAGATGAAAGTAAGCCAGCTAGGCTGAGGGTAAGGCCACTGAACGGTACTAATAAACCAAAGACGGGTAGCACTGCACCAGCAATAGTGCAGATAATTGCAGCCAGGGAAGCACTGCGGTTTGACCCCAACCCCCATGTTAAGGTGAGTAAGACTAGGGAAATTATAGTCCAAGCTAACTGAGCATTCATCAAACGACCCAGATAAGTTAAAGTCAGCAGACAAGCAAAAAAAATACCGCCTGCGATCGCAACATTTTTCAGACTCATTGGTAGCGACCAATATAGCAACAATATCCACCACAAAAATAATGCTGGTGCTAATAATAAAATCCGGGGAATGATGCCAGTGTGACGAATAGGTTCGGTGCTGGTAAATACTCCAAATGGGTTTTTTATAGAAACATTGTCATCAAATATCCAAGTAAATTGGGTACTGCGTCCGTCCCCTTTAATCTCATTTGGTACAATGCCACTAGCAAAATCAGCAGGTGCAAAGTTAGCGATCGCCGTTAGGCGGAAATTAGAGAGCAACTGACTCGTTGCGCTATAAACCCAACGCGGCCCTCCTTGAGCTTGATAGGTAACTCTAAAGCTAGTTTCTTCCCCTGGTTGCAAGCGGAAAGGAAAGCTATATTCTCCGGGATTAGTTTGTTGTAATCTAGTACTGTCCCGCTCTACTTTGTAGCTAGCAAGCAGTGTGTAACCGTTAGGTGGCGGTGCTTCAAAGAAAAAATTACTAATATTTTTGAGTTGGTTAACAACTTTATAATCAGCAGTGTAATGTGCACGATAAATTGAACTGCGACCTTGAACATCTGTGCTTTGGTCTAGCTTGACCTGAATTTGCGAACCAGCCAGCGTCAAAAAGCGGTTGATTGGTCGTGTCTCATTTACTTGAACTATCTTGCCATTAACTTGGGTGGTATAGGTGTATGGCTCTTGCGTAATGTAGCGCACTTGGGGCGCAAATTGTTCGAGCTTCTCACCCGCGACACTTTGGGCTACTTGAGCCACTTTGGCCTGTTCCCAGTGGTGGTAGCGATTACTCAAAGTTGAACACAGAAAAAATCCAGTTACCAACAGAATTAATACTAGAGTTAAATGCTGCAATCCCCGTAAAAGTTGGGAATAACGAACAGCCCATTCGCCAATGAACACCAATTGTTCCGGCTGATTTCGACGTAGAGAAAAACTTATTAAAGCGATCGCAACTCCCAAAGCTACGACCAAAAATATTAATAACAGTGAACCTTTGAGCAACTGAGTTCCAAATTGGACTAGCTCAGTTGGATGTGTCAGATCGGGTAATCCGGGGATACCTTGAGCAAAAAATGACATTGGCGGGTGTTTGCAGAATTTGGAGTACCAGACTCATGAAATCCCTTAAAAGTTTCTGAAAGTATGTCTTATATAATACCTAATACTATGCCCAATTGCGGCTTTCACTGCCATACCGACTCATACCATTTCACGTTAATCACGATACATTTAAATCCTGTAGAGACGTTGCAATGCAACGTCTCTATGCAATGCAACGTCTCTACTACAACGGGCGTGTATTAAAAATCAAAAGCCTGATCGTGAAGACCAGGCTTTTGAAGGGAAGAAATGGGGCAATATTCCCCGAAGGTTAGTTATAGATGGTAAATATAAAATCGATAGTCTAATAAGGGATACCACCCCAGCGTTATCAATTCCGGAAAAATAGCTAGGAGATTTAGAATAGTTTTTCCCTAAAGTATATCTGCATGGCAGATTCCTAGAGCTTTGTACTTTGAGTGTGAAGAATTTCCGTGGCTTTCAGAACAGGAAGCGGTCGATAGAACAGGAAGCCCTGTACATCCTCGCAGTTGATAGATTTTAAAAATTCTAATTCCTCTTCCTTCTCTACCCCTTCAGCGGTCAGTCTTAGCCCCAGACTCTGCCCCAAGCTAACTATCGCCTTGATAATATGAGCTACTTTGGCATCCGTTGTTAAATCTTGAATAAAAGATTTGTCAATTTTCAGATTGTGGAGTGGCAACATTTGTAAGCGCGAGAGGGAAGAGTGACCTGTACCAAAATCATCTATGGAGATGTAAACGCCCATCTGCTCTAGTTCCTGTAGTACAGATCTGGTGAAGTTTAGATCCTCAATCGCCGTCGTTTCTGTAATTTCTAACTCTAAAAACCGGGATTCTAGTCCTGTTTGTTGTAAAATTCTGGCTATAGTCTCCACTAAATTGGGTTGACGAAATTGCTTCAGAGAAAGATTGACAGCCATCGTCAGAGGTGTCAATCCTGCATCTTGCCAAGCTTTATTTTGACTACAGGCTGTCTGTAGTACCCATTCGCCTATAGAGAAAATTAATCCACTTTCTTCAGCAAGGGGAATGAAGAC
Source organism: aff. Roholtiella sp. LEGE 12411 (assembly GCF_015206995.1). GTDB lineage: Bacteria > Cyanobacteriota > Cyanobacteriia > Cyanobacteriales > Nostocaceae > Komarekiella. The sequence goes on from NZ_JADEXR010000052.1 coordinate 6,282, forward strand.
ATTAGGCGCAACTAATCCCATCTCAGGGTGCTGCCAACGCAACAGAGCCTCCATGCCAGTAATTTTTCCTGTGACAATGTTTACCCTAGGCTGGTAGTAGACTATTAACTCTTCCCGTTCTAAGGCATAGCGCAGATTCTTTTCTAAAGTCAGGAGTTCGGGATTGGTGGCACTTAGAGAAACGCTGTAAAATTGGTAGTTATTCCTGCCCTTGTCTTTGGCGTGATATAAAGCAGCATCTGCGTGCTGAATTAAGGTTTCGGCATTAGGACTGTTTTGATCAAGCAATGCAATACCAAGGCTGGCACTAACGTAAAGTTCGTGCCCTTGGATATGAAAGACATCCTCTAAAGCTTGTAACATTCTTTGAGCAACCTGGGCCACCTCTTCGATATGATTTACTCGCGGCAGGAGGATAGTGAATTCATCCCCTCCCCAACGAGCAACGGTGTCTCCGCTTCTGAGGGAGTCTTTCAATCTTTGAGCCACTATTTGTAACAATTCATCTCCTAGGGTGTGTCCAAGAGTATCATTAATCACCTTAAAACGATCCAGGTCGAGGAACATTACAGCCAAACTGTGATGATTCCGAACCGCGTTGGGCAAAGCTGTGGTAAGCATCTCGTTAAATAGCAGGCGATTGGGCAAGCCTGTGAGGAAATCATGGAGGGCCTGATAGCGAATTTTCTCTTCCACGTGTTGACGTTGCCGCGCACCAATGATACTGGCGGCCATTGTCAACAGAGTAGATTCTTCGTGCCTTGACCAATGACGTTCACAGGTACAGTCTGCCAAGCCAAGATAACCCCAAAACTCGTCATCTAATCGCAGAGGCACTAAGAGCAGAGATTGAATGCCATCTCTGGTGAGGTATTCTCGTTCGGCTGCGGGAAATTCTCGGCTGAGTCCGCTAATGGATTGTCCGCTAGAGAGAGCATCGTACCATCGGCTGAGTCCAGAAACCTGATAAAGCTGATTTTGCCAATGGTGACGAGAAGGTTCAACAAATAAACGCGTCCATTCAAACCGCAGACTCATTGCCATGTCACTTGTATCAGGATGGGGATGGTTTTGGAAAAAGTAGGCACGATCCACCTTGGCAGCTTCACCTAAAGTAGCGAGAGCTTTGTCAATAGCTGTCTCGTAATTCATTTCCATCAGCAAATAATTGGCTGCTTCTGCAACTGCCTGTAGCAAGCGATCGCGCTGGCGCAATTCAGCTTCAGCTTGCTTTTGCTCTGTAATATCTCTAACAATGAAAGTTCTAATTAAATCACTTTCAGGAAGATAGTGAATGGATTGTTCAAAAACTTCTGTGCCAACTTCTACTTCCCGAACAAAAGAATTTTTTTCTAGATTCTTTACCGTACTCAGGAGTCCTGCCAAGATGGGGTGCTGTTTACCAGTTTCCCTAAGTTTAGGAAACTTGAGAGATGCGGCTGGATTAAGATAAGTCACTGTCCCCTCTAAATCTGTCTCGATAATCGCATTGGGGATAAGTTCAGGAAAGGATGCTAGGCGAGCTAAAGCTGTATCGCTAGCTCCTTCAAAGCTAGGATCGACAACTAGAGTTTGAAAAGGATTGACAGGATTGGCTTGCTCTGACAGAAAGCCAGATAAGTCATCAATTTCGCAAGATTCAGAAAATGCTTTTTCTGACAAGTTAGAAATAGCATAATATGTAGCCTGAGCCTGATCGCCAAATACAATAATATCTCCATGTTTGAGGTCATGATAGGAGCATTTAGAGCCATTCACGAATAAGCCATTAGTACTCCCTTTCCCATTGAAGTTACCATCAATAACCCGAAAGCCATATTGGTCAGTTTGTGGAAGAGTTACCCGCAATAGAATGGCATGTTGTTTGGATACTGACCGGGAACGGAGGACGATCGCATTCCCACTGTGTCGCCCAAGAGAATAAGTAGCGTCTTTCAGGGGAATAGTTCGCTCCCCTTTTAGGTCTTGGACTACCAAAAAGTGGCGTATTTTTTCCCGTTCATTTCCTGCCATGCTGTTCCTCAAAACCTCATATCTTTGGGTATTAGTCGGAAAAATACTGCTCTCATACAACGATTTTCAATTAAGTAGACTACAGCATTGGTAAACTAGTCTTTTTAATGGGGGTCGCAGCGGTTTTCTGAATTCAATAATCAGCTTTTTTAAACTTTGTTCCTGCAATCACTTTCCTCCAATGTTTCCTGTCTTAAATATCCAGAATAAAATTAAATACCTAATAGAACACATCGTATATTTGCGGATTTTTGTTTTTAGTTACGATGAAATTACAATCAAAGTAAAACTGATACAATTGCATAGATTAAAATCAGTATTATTTAAAAATAAAATGAACCTATCTTAAAAAATAGGCTGATAGCAATAAGCATTTGACATACCTTTCTGTGTCAGTAAAACTCATGGAGAGTTTTTACCAAAATGTTCAATCAAAAAAATTATTTTTAATTGAACATTTTTAGTTTATAAAAATAGGCGATCGCTGTGTTTTAATGATGAGCAAAAATGATTTAAAAAACGAACAGTGGGAGAGGTTTAAACCGCTGTTCTTAACAGAAAAACTGCAAAAAGGCACGTTTTTTGAAGATGCTTGTAGGACGATGGTCTTTTTGATGGGGATTGGTGGTAATGAGTCCTATACTAGTAGCCTATACCCTGAAATTGATTCCTAACTGGTGGGCAAAGGAGGCTCTACTCACTTACTTTTTATCAGGTAAAGAAGAAACAAAATTCTACCAATTAGCAAAACAATTTGCACTGGAAAAGATACCAACATTACTTTGCCCTGAAGCTTTGCAGCGTCTACAATGGCATCAAGCTCAGGGACATCGGCTTATTTTAGTCAGTGCTTCCCTGGAGGCCTATTTACTACCTTGGGCAGAGAAAATGGGGTTTGAACAAGTTGCAGGAACCCAATTAGAAGTTGAAGATAACCGTTTAACAGGTCGTATTTTGGGAAAAAACTGCTATGGACAAGAAAAAGTTGAGCGACTCAGAACAGTTCTGGGCGAGTTGAGCCAGTACAATATTTATGCTTATGGAGACAGCCGAGGAGACCAAGAACTACTGGCTGTGTCTGATCACCCATATTACCGAAATTTTTCATAGTAACTTGTTGTAACTCTTTTGGTTTTTACTAAGTTCTATGAAATCTCAATCAAGTACTTTAATACTAAAAAAGAATGAAATGAGACTTAGCGAAGGACTTTTGAACCCAATGAAAAAAGCCGTGGTTGTAGATGATTGTTGTAACATGATAGAATCACAACTAGCTTCCAAGTCAGGACTAGGTGGCATAGCCATCAAAACTGCCTTTGCCGCCCTTAAAGGAATCAAGCCGGGATATATCCCCGAAGTTGTCGAAGCACTCTTACCGCAGTGTTTTGATGCGATTGATCCCATTTGGAGTGAGGGTGTCCAAAAGGGTGATCCAGTTCAGCATCTTGTTGAGAGTCGCTCTCGCACAGCTGACGTATTACTCAGTATTACGGATGACATAGCGAAAATCTCGAAACGCCAGATTGTGCGCTCAACTTACAATAAATTACGTGGTTCAGCCAAGTTACACGTAGAGGCAGCAGTTCCAGATTTTGCCAAGGTAATTGAGAAGTACACCACAAGTTAAAACCATTTCGCAAGGTCAGATGCTCCCGTCTACACCGCTTGCGGTTAGCGGGAGAGCGTCACTTCATCGTGAGTCCGTCAGCATATCCTTACTATTAGGTAAGGCGTTGGCTTCTGACTCAATCTCAAACCCCCTGTTACCTGAATATTTCAGAATTTGCGTCTTAGTTGACTGCTTAGGCTTAGCCTTGGCAATTATTTCCCCAGATTACGCTTCATTTGTTCCAACTCATCTTGGGTTTCCCAGCTGCGAAACTTCTCTTCTAATTCGTCAAAACCACTAGAATAACTACTAGTTTGATTTGACCAACCATTGGTTTCCAAGCGTTGCTGAGCTTGAGCTTGAGCACGTACTGTGTGCGCTTCCGCGGCTTTGGCTTGTACCTCCTGTCGCCGCTGCTGAATTTTCCGTAGTAGTTCCTGGGATTGGGTAATGCGTTCTTTCAGCCCTTGCATGTGTCCCCAGCGCTGATTTCCTTCACGCAACAAGGCTGCTTCTCGTTCAGCCGCCGCAGTAGCCAAGTCCTCTCGTCCAGAGGCTTTTGCTTTTTGAACACGGATGTGCCAACGCTGGATTTCTTGAGCGGTGGACAGAATTTCCTCTTGCGATCGCTTCTCTTGTAATCTTAAATCTGCCACCAATTTTAAAGTGTCTTCTTCTTGCTCACGCAGTTGTTCTAACAGCGCCTCTAACTCCAAATGTGGATTACTACGCAAGAATTCTTCTAAACGATTTTCCAGGAACCGACTCAAATCATCAAATAAGCCCACTGCAAGAACTCCAGACATCGGGAATGTAACTATTTTATTGTAGTAATTATTATCGGGCTATAAGGTGAATTTTAATAATGGTAGGACTAACTCTAAAGACTTAACTGTTAATGGAAAGTTACCTTGTAAGCATTACCAGAGAAGGAGATTGACAATTGGGTTGTAGCTCTGGAGAAAAGGATAACAAAGCCGTCACCACCCATAAGAAATAGATGTACACAGAGAGATTAAGCGACGAATACTTTTTAGTTTTGCCTTTCTATACATTGAAGTAGGCATTTTTGTAACTAGCAATTTCAATTATCTATATCTGTCTTATGCAGTGAGTGCTATCCTACCCTAAGTAGGGTTATACATCTCCATTCATTCGTTAACTTGTGTAAAGGTACTGAGAGCGAATTCTTTCAGGAACTCATGAAATAGAGAATAACTTAACTTGTTTGGAGTTTTTTATGACCTACACAATTGACGAAAGCACAAGACCAGCTTTAGAAACTTTTAAACGCTTTGATGTAGATACTCAACTGGGCATACTTTGGTTCGGTTACTTAGATCTCAAAGAGCAGCTAACACCAGCACCACCTAACAGCGTAGAAAGTCCTGCTAAAGCAGTGTTTGATTTAATCCAGAATTTGTCTCCCCAAGAGCAAATGCAAGCGCAACGAGACTTGATTAATGGCGCAGCTAACAATATTAGTCAAGCTTATAATGCTCTAAGTCCCAATGCCAAATTAGATGTTTGGCTGATGTTGGCACAAGGAATGGATAATGGAACCATCATTCAAGTGCCATCTGACTATCAATTACCTGCTGAAACAGACGAGTTTACAGCACAAATCAAAAAGCTAGAGTTTGAGCAGCGGGTTAATTTCATGCTGAGTGCAGTGCAAGTAATGGGTTAGCAGAGTCCAAGAACTCTCAACAGCCTTTGAGAATTGGAGATAATGCTGAGACGATTATCTCAGGCCAATCCTGATGATACTTAGTTAAGTACCCCGCCTTGCCTTTGATTGTTCAGCGAAGTTGTTACCAAAGGATAGGCGGGGCTTTTAGTTTTGGTGAAGATTTATAATGGTGTAATCCAATAGCTAATACCTCGGATAACTTTATTTTTAAAACCAAATTGAGGTAAATATTCCTCACTTAAACCCACATAAGTCCAATGTGGAATATCGTTTTCCACAGTTTGAAACCAGCCATTTTCATTGAGAGCTTGTTTTTGCCGTTGATTGGAAATGCGTAAATCAATTGCTAATCCCCAAAGATGTTGCGAAGTTCCAGGAGGTGCAACTAAACCAAGAATTTTTGTTTCTTTACCCTGTTGTACTCTTGCCAATATTTGATTGTTAGCGTATTTGTGCCAAAATCTTAAATTGGTAGCAAAATTGCGAGTACAATCACCAGAACCATAACCAGATTTTAGGGGAATGTTTTGTAATACTCGCGCTTTATTTAAAGCATTAGCTGCCGATTTTTGTAAATAACAGTCGTTAGTATCATCAACTTGACCCATGCTTAGGGTATCTTGAAATTTTTGAGTTTCTTGTTCGTTGGCGAAGATATCTTTTTGTGGCAGTTTAATTTCTGTATCTGGATTTACAAATACCGCACCATAAGCTCGTAGCAGAATATATTCAAAAGTACCAGGCTGAGGAATTATAGGTAACTTTCTAGCAATTGCAGACAAGAAACGCTCTTGGTCATTCAATTGCTGATTGGGAATAAATGGCGCAATAGATATTGTATTTGTACAGACTAATGAAATAGTATTCAAACATTTTTTTAATGATTGGGTATCCCCATCTAGTTGGTGATGGCTAATCTCATGACTAGCCACTAAGCTAAAAATCATCAATACAAATATAGTGATAAAAGTCATCTTTTTGAAAATTCGTTTCATCGTTTAGTGCTTGAGGAAAATAAATATATTTGTTACTAATTATTAATTCTTTTGATAACTTTATTTATCAGAAAGGTAAATCCATGAAACCACTGGAACGGTTAAAATTGAAAAGAACTCTGAGCTTGCTGATTTTCTAAGTATGACCATGCACAATTCCATTGAATTCCAAGACGCTTTTGATGTTATTGTCGTCGGTGCAGGTCACTCCGGTTGCGAAGCAGCCCTCGCCACTGCACGCCTGGGTTGTCGTACCTTGCTGTTGACACTCAATTTGGATAAAATCGCTTGGCAACCTTGTAACCCAGCAGTGGGAGGCCCAGCCAAATCCCAGTTGACCCATGAGGTAGATGCACTCGGCGGGGAAATGGGTAAAGTTGCAGACCGCACCTACTTGCAAAAGCGCATCCTCAATTCTTCACGGGGGCCTGCTGTTTGGGCATTACGTGCTCAGACGGACAAACGCGAATATGCAGCAGTGATGAAGGTAATTGTCGAGAACCAAGAAAACTTGACCATCCGCGAAGGTATGGCTACAGATTTGGTGTTGGGTGCTAACGATGAAGTTATTGGTGTCCAAACTTACTTTGGGATGGCGTTTCAATGCAAAGCAGTCATCTTAACAACTGGAACCTTTTTGGGAGGCAAAATTTGGGTTGGTAACAAATCTATGCCAGCGGGACGTGCTGGAGAATTTGCAGCTGAGGGATTGACACAAACCTTAAATCGCCTAGGGTTTGAAACTGGAAGGCTCAAAACAGGTACTCCAGCAAGGGTAGACAAGCGCTCGGTGGACTATAGTAAGATGCTTATCCAGCCAGGGGATGAAGATGTGCGCTGGTTTAGCTTTGACCCGGATGCGTGGGTAGAACGGGAACAGATGCCTTGTTATATTACCCGTACAACTACTGAAACCCATCGTCTAATTCGGGAAAATTTACATTTGTCGCCCGTTTATGGCGGTTGGGTAGAAGCTAAGGGGCCACGTTATTGTCCCAGTATTGAAGATAAGATTGTGCGCTTTGCTGATAAGGAAAGTCACCAAATCTTTATTGAACCGGAAGGAAGAGATATACCGGAACTTTATATCCAAGGGTTTTCTACAGGCTTACCAGAAAATTTGCAACTACAGATGTTGCGGACTCTCCCCGGTTTAGAAAAATGTGTCATGCTACGTCCGGCTTATGCTGTGGAATATGATTATTTACCTGCAACTCAGTGTTATCCCACACTGATGACTAAGAAAATTTCTGGGCTGTTTTGTGCTGGGCAGATTAACGGTACAACAGGCTATGAAGAAGCCGCAGCTCAAGGCATTGTGGCAGGAATTAATGCAGCTCGTTTTGCTCGCACTCAAGAGATGATTGTGTTCTCGCGTGAGCAAAGTTACCTTGGTACGTTGGTTGACGACCTGTGTACGAAAGACTTACGGGAGCCTTATAGAATGCTCACTAGCAGGTCAGAGTACCGATTAATATTGCGTTCCGATAATGCCGATAAACGCATGACGCCTCTGGGACGGGAAATTGGTTTAATTGACGATCGCCGCTGGAATTTATTTACCCAGAAGCAAACCCAGATGATCACAGAAAAAGAGCGGCTGCACGCCACGCGGGTCAAAGAACATGATGAAATAGGAATGGCGATCGCATCTGATACCCAACAAGCAATTAAAGGTTCAATTACCCTAGCTGACTTACTGCGGCGTCCAGGACTCCATTATGTTGACCTCGACAGGTATGGACTGGGGAACCCCAACCTCAACCGAGCCGAGAAAGAAGGCGCAGAAATTGACATCAAGTATTCTGGCTATCTCGCTAGACAACAACATCAAATTGAGCAGATTTCTCGCCAGGCTCACCGCCACTTAGCTGCGGATTTGGACTACACAAAAATTGATACCCTTTCTAAAGAGGCACGGGAAAAGCTCACTCAGGTAAAACCACTCACTATCGGTCAAGCTACACGTATAGGTGGCGTAAACCCAGCGGATATCAACGCCTTACTATTATATTTAGAATTGCGTAAAACCAAGAGCCAGTCAGGATTTCCAGCTTTAACTTAACTCCAACTTCATAAAGATTGAGTATAGTAGTAGGGAGGGGGTTGGTATGATAGATGACATACATTTTAGTATTGGCATCATCAACAATCCCCGGATGAAAGTTGAGTTTAATACCACCGCTCAATCAACTCGTCTAAATAAGACGAGGGATTGAATGTTTCATTAATAATCCTGATTCCCAGGCAGTAGGGGCGGCGTTTCCCCGTCCTAGTAGCCACAACCCACAACGCCTATGTTACAAGCAGCTAGCACCCATCTGATTATTTCCGAAGCATCAGAAGACTTAATCGCCAACGAACCTTGGTCGATAGATATGTATGCTGATGGCTTGATGGATGAACTCTTTGCCGATATAGACTACATTCTGAATGGTAGTGGGAATCTGCCTTCCCAAACTGTTATACAGAGCAATCGTACTGTGCCGCTACCTCCAGAATATATGCCTGTGCAAACAGTTACAGTGCCGCAAATGATTTTGCCAAACACACGGAACCAAACTTCTCAAGTTAGGCACAAGCAATTAAGTAAGGTTGTGGTTGGCACTTCCACTGTGAAAGCAGTTAGTAGAAGGCCTGAGAAAACCAGACGTGCTTTGGGCAAACTACTGATTGTAGGCACAACTTTAGGCGTGGCGATCGCTGGTATTATCTATCTAGTACAGTCTGGAGTCATATATCTTTTAAATACGAAACCGACTCAATCCGCACTACAAGTACCGCAACCACAGTCACAGTTGCCTACAAGATCACAAGTGGACGCAGAATTGATCGACTACATGCTGGGAGCACTTGCAGTTATAGATCAGCAAGAGGCAAAAAACAACCAAAAATCTGTCACACCTCGATTATCCAACCAGGCTACTTCTAACCAAACAGCCCTCGTTCCTGGTGTTCAGCCAACTAGTAATTTACCACCACTCCTAGCAGCTAACGGTATACCACCAGCCTCTAACCATTCTGGAGGCGTTGTTGAGCGCATCTATATCCCTGTTTATCAAGCGCCGTCACCAATGCGCTACGGGCTTCCGAGCATTCCTGCCAGCCCTAAAATTGTACCACCAGTTGCGACTGCATCACAGGGATCTAAACCTAATGTTGTCAAAACCGCCCTGAATACTGTGCGGCAAGCTGCTAAGCCCATAACTGTTAATATGTTGGCTGCTGCTGTGGGAGAAGAACTCAAACCTCTAGCTGTCAAAACCGCACCAATTACCTTGCGTCAACCATCCAATCCTTTACCTGCATTACCAGTTGTACCATTACGCACAGCACCTACACCAAAAGCAGTACCATCAGCACCAACTATTACCCAGGAACAGGTATTTTTGCCCACTGCTGTTGCCGATGTTCCTCGCAATACTTTAGAGGGATTACTAGAGTTAGGCAATAAATCTGCTGCTTTATTTAAAATCGATGGCGTAACTCGCCGCGTTGATGTTGGTGAAAGTATTGGTTCAAGTGGTTGGACATTAGTAGATGTCAGTAACGGCGAAGCTGTCATCCGTCGTAACGGTGAAGTGCGAGCAATTTACACTGGGCAGAAATTATAATTTCAATGCCTTTAATTAAGGGAATTCCAAAAAATAAAATAGTTAGTTAGATTAGCTAATATTTGACTCGTTTCGTGGAATTTCGTACAGTATGAGCGGAACTGATGATTATTATTATGTATTATTTAGCGCATTGCATACATCATTTATGTACTATTGTAGAGTACAGTTTCAAGATTGGCTGCTCGTAGCTAGTCCTTCTGCCCCACGTAGCACATACTCAGAGAAGGCATCACTACCAAATAACCCGTTGAGAGATATAATCACAGACACAGGAGGAACCAGGTATATCACTGGGGCAAGGTAATCTACATGATAGATTTGCAATCTGACTTTTCCCGTTAAGTCTCTCTAGCAAGCTGCCAACCTTCACTCTTGTCGTGCAATTTTAACCAGCCTCGCCACAGTACCTGGATGCCAATTGGAGTATTACGTGGATGTTCCAAGTAACCGCCTAAACGAGGGATCGCTTGCACAGCCCAACTAACTGTTAGCACCTTGGGTAGTTTGGGAGATTTAGCGCTTATTATCCGAAGCTGACGGGGATTAAGAATCTCAATGGCGGGGACGAAAGGGTGGGTGCGGTGTAGATAAGTTAACTGCAACAGTTCCACAGCAATTACACTCAAGAAACCAATTAAGGTCTTCATACCCTCAGCAGCAAGTCTGTATCTTTCTACTTGACAGCCTGACTTGAAAATTTTATGACTCGATTCCAGAGTTTTTGCCACAACATCCCTACCGATTGACCAATATGAGGTTCTATCGCTAAAGCGCTGTGTAATATTAAACCGTTACCACCTTTTCCAATCGCACCATAACCTTCTTTTTTAGCCAGAATGCTGTCATAATCGAGAAAAGTAGTGTCTCCAACACACAACACTAGATCATATTCTGCAACAGTTTCCGCCGTCATTTGACAGTGCGGCTCTATTAGTTTTGCAAATTCCACTTTTGGGTTGGCAAAAACTCATAAGCTCTCTTGAGTACGTTTCCCTTGTTGAAGATTTCCCATAGTCCTTTGCCAAATCCAAGACTTAGAGCATAGCCTATTGACATTGCACGCTCATTCAATCGGCGGTAAGCGTAGCCATGCCGTCAGGCTTATCGCCTAGCTCACAAGTCGCAAAATTTTTCTCCCACCAGTCCAGCATTGCTTGTCACCTCCAGCACCCGATTTCAATTACTGTACCGTATATGGTGTGCTTTCTCCTCAATCCTTTCTGAGCAAGCTTTTCGAGACTTAACGGGAAAAGTTAGAAACTACTCTTGGTACTAAAGCTTGGGATACCTTTATGTCTCTTGTTGCCACTACTCGGAAGTTGTCAATCAGCTTTTTTGAGTATGTGCGTGACCGTATTTCTAAGATTGGGAAAATCCCTTCTCTTGCGACTATTATTCGGGAAAAATCTTTTGGTAATCCCTTCGGTTGGTCGTGGTAACCAGAATAATTGCTTACCCCGAAGTATTGAGGGGATACATTTTTTTGACCCCTAGTTAATATTCCGGACGTGTCTAATTTATTGAATTGCCAACGCGCAGCGTCTCGTAGAGAAGACGCCAAGATGCTAAGAGCGTCAACGTGCAGCGTCTGGTAGAGAAGAATTCGTAGAGTGTGCGTGAGTGGTATCTACGAAACACTTGGCATTGCAGAGCGAATTGTATGAATAAAGTTTTGGGCATAACGCTGCGTAGAGAAATCGCAAGCACGTTGTCGCGCCGCTAGTCCGACATTTCGGGCAAATTCTTGCTCGTCGAGATAGCGGAGAATGGCGATCGCTAATTTATCCGCATCGCCGTAAGGTGTTAATAGTCCATTAACGCCGTCAGTAATAATCTCAGTCGGGCCCCCAGCATTGCCAGCTATAATCGGTTTACCCAATGCCATCGCTTCAATAATTACAATCCCAAATGGCTCTTTATCTGATGCATGTACAAATACATCCATCGCCTGCACCCACTCCGGGATATTACGCTGTAGCCCAGCCATAATCACCCGCTCTTTCAACCCTAAAGCTGCTATTTCTGCTTTTAAGAATTCCTCATAATCTGGTTCCAAATCGTGCTTACCGCCAACCACTACACAATGAGCATCGGGATATTTTTGCAAAACTTGGGACATGGCTTGTACTAGTACGTGCATTCCCTTCCATCGTTGCAATCGCCCGACAATTCCAATTAAGGGCCCGTGCAATGGTAAGCCTAACTTCTGCCGTGTTTCTTCTGCTGAAGGCAAAGCAGCAGGCTCGAATCTGTCTAGGGCGACACCAGGGTAAACTAAAGGTGTTGGTCTGTGGGGCCAAATCTGGGCTTGTGCTTGCTTACCATCTTTCGAGAGAGTGACGATCGCACGAGCGGGTATTAAAGTCGCCAGTCGCACTAACCAAGTTTTATCACTAGGTACTTCTAGTTGATACCACACAGCCGGCAACCCCGCCAGCATCGCCGCTAAACCCCCAGATATATGAGTGATCCACATCCAATTAACAATCATATCTGCACGTTCGCGGCGGGCGATCGCAGCTATTTGGAAAACAGCCGCAATAAAACGGTGAACTTGGCGTAGACGACCGCTTTTGACAATTCGCGTATCAATGCCGAGGGACTTGACTTGTTCTACCATCGGCCCGTCTTCCAAAAATATCACCAACCACTCAACACCAGCATTACGTCCTTGGTGCATTAAATCCCAAAGCATCATTTCACCGCCGCCTTTTTGCTCGGCTAGCGGCATCACAACTATAACTTTCATAATTTAGATCCTTATTTTAATGTCGTAATTCCTTGATGCTGATAGTATTTATGTGCTGCCATAGTCATAGCTAAAAAGCCCCAAAGGATCATACCTGCTACACTCAACATGCCACTACCAATAAATAGCTGTGTGGAAGCACTGATTCCAATGGCGCGGGCAGCACTGACAAAACTATCAAAACGAGCTTCACTATATTGACTAACACTGAAAAGCATTAAGATTAACCCACCCATGTAAGGTATGGCTCCAAACCACCCTAGGGTAAAGAACATATCTAAAATGCCACTGTCAATCACAACAACTTCGATCTGACCGGTTTTTTCGTTAACCTTCCAGATATTTCCTAAACCACTACCTAGAGCATTAGAAAGGGCTAGACCAAGATTTCGGTCATAACTCCCTGATCTATCTTTAAAACTGCCATCTTCTTGAAGATGATAAAAAGTTTCCAATCGACTACCAATAACTGTAGAAAGTGGTTCGATGGTTGCTAAAGGGATAACACACATTGCCATCACCAGAATTATTGTAATTAGGCGCATTTGAATCCGAGCTTTAACTGAACCCATAATCATAATTACTCCTAACAACCAACCACCCCAGTTAGTACGTGCTTGCGCTAGTAAAAATGACAAATAGCCAACAGCTGAGGCAGGAAAAATTAATTTTCCCGAACTGGTAAATAACAACAACAACCCAGCTTGCATAACAGAGCCAAACGGCCCGACTGAGTGCAGTGTGCTCCACACACGCATCCCAAAAGGTACAGGGTTTCCCGAACTGGTAAACAGTTTTGATTCGATCAGCCAATATCGATCCCACTCAGGAGCTATCACAAATTGATATATGCCATAAGCTCCTGTAATTAACACGCACCAAAGAAATGTGCGCTGAATATTTTGGCGATAACTGGGATAGTCTCGCCAGTTTGTGAATAAGTGAAAAGCGAAGATAATTGGACTTAGCCAGTCTAGAAGACCACGTGCTACAGGAATCGGTGAATTGTAAATTAGCCCGACTAAAAAGCCATAGAAAACGCCGGCAAAACCCAAAATAAAAGGTAAGCCACCCTGACGATAAGCACCAGGGAGGTGGCGTAAAAAGCTTCCTATAGTTACAAATACAACCAAGTAGGGGGCGATGAGCATCTGACGGGTGGGATCCCAACCAACTCGATAATCAACTAACCGGGTAGCTAAGGGGGTGAGAAACCATATCCACCAAGTAAAGCCGATGTAGAGAATGGGATGCCGTAAATATAAAAACACAGCTACAAGTAAAGCTGTCACTGGATAAATTAGGCGCAATAAGGCAGCAGCGCCGGCAAAATAGCAAGCTACAGTTACGAATATAAAGCCGAGGATGACAATCCAACCTTGTGGCGATCGCTCTTTCGGAGAAAAGTTTTCTTTTAAAAAACTATTGAAAAGTATCTGCTTGGAAATCACTAATACATCTCCACCATGCAGGTAGTTAATTGAAAAGTTGGAAACTGTTTGTAGTAGGTGCTTTAGCGCCTTGAAGATTATGCAGATTACAAGTGATATTTCACTCTTAAGCACTGAAGTGCTTACTACAAACCATTGCTCATTTTGAATTGCTGATATGCTTGCCAACGCCCACGCCAGGATGCCAGCAATTTTTTACCTGCCAGTTGACCTTGGTTGGGCAGCAGTCTCAGGCATTGTACTAAGCCCAAGCTATCGCGTGTACCAATGAATACGGCCCAGAGCAAAAAGACGGCACGACGGATAGACGGCAGATGTTCTAATAAAACTAAAGTTTCGTTATGAACTAAATTAATAAAGGCAATTTCATTAAAGTTGTTTCGCTGATCTTCATCAAAACGTTGGGCTGGAAAATGATCTACAGCTACATTGGGGTCGTAAATTATCTGCCAACCAGCCCGCTTAAGAGCCAGAGTGAATGCCATTTCAAAGTGTACTTGTGCTCCTGTACCTCGCATCCGTTCATCAAAGCGCAATTGTCCGTACGCTTGGGTACGAAAACTCATGTTCACACCTTTGAGAATATCGACTCCGCGGGGTTCTCCGATTCCCAGGTGATGGTTGCCAATCACGCGCCCAAACCACTGTAACTGACCGACTACTGGGCGGGAGTCGTCTTCTAGTTTGCTACCGTGGTGTATCCAGTCACGCCCACCTACGCCGCCGAGGCGATGATCACAGATAAAGTGAGCGGCGATTCGTTCTAACCAATCTGGGTGAGGTGCGGCATCATCATCAGTAATTGAAACAATATCGCCCTCTACTGCTGCTAGCCCAGCGTTGAGGGCTGCTACTACCCCCGGTTGCGTTACCTCTACAGTATGCAGTGGCAGGTTGTGCGCTTTGTATTTGTATTGGTCAAGGAATTGCCATGTTTCTGTATCCGTGTCACGCACAACCACTATCACCTGATCGGCTGGTTTAGTTTGCTCCTGTAGCGCTAAAAGGCAGCGGGACAGATCTAGAGGACGGCGATAGGTCGGGATGAGAACAGTGTTCTGCATTGCTTAACTCCTCGAATAGATCCACATAAGTTTGCGCCATAGTAGTCCAGCTATGTTGTTCTGCTACAGAGCGAGCTGCTTGGCCCATCTGTTGCATTAAGATGCGATCGCTCACTAAGGATAACAGTGCTGCTGCTAAAGCATTGGTATCGTCTGAGTCTGGTAAGACGACTCCACATTCTGGTGTCACTAATTCTGCACCTCCTGTTGCGGTGGCAGTAATTACAGGCAGTCCAGAGGCGAGTGCTTCTAACAATACAAGGGTGCAAGCTTCGTAACGGGAAGGAAAAACGAATAAATCCACTGCTCGCATAATTTCGGCGATATCACGTCGATATCCGACAAAATGCACGCGCTGATTTAATCCCAGAGATGCTGCTAGCTGGGGAAAGGGGCTACCTTCGGTGTTACCCACCACCACTAGATGTAAGTCAGGAACTTTTGCTAAGGCGTGCAGCACGGTATCCAAGTTCTTCCTGGGTGTGCGGATGTCTCCAGCAAATAATGCTAGGGTGACATTCTCTGGGAGTCCTAATTTTGGGCGAGATGCTACACCAGGAGCAAACTCTTGTAAATCAACTCCATTGACTATTACCCGAATTCGAGAACGAGGAACGCCAATGTTAACTAATTCCTGTGCTACTTTTTCGGATACGGCTACGACGATTTTCGCTGTTTGAAAGGCTTGTTTTTCCCAACGGGCATTTAAAGCGGTAAAAAGCCACTGGTAAAGACCATACAAATCTCGGCGGTTGCGGGAAATGTGAACAGGCGATCGCAACCATGAGTTATGGACAAAATGTACAGCATTCACATCAGCAGTAGCCATACTAATTGCTCCATTGACTTTGACTAAATCAATGCTAGAGCGATGTTTTCGTAACCAATCTGCACTTTTTTTAGCAAAAATAAAATTCCGAATTAATTCGGTCGGATATCCTTGAACTGAAATTGCCATCCAGTTAACTTTGTGATCTTTTTCTAATTCTGGTGCAACTTCACTTGCTAATAATATTAGATGATGACCTCGACGAATTGCTTCTTTCGCAACTTCATAATTTACCCGGCCTTGACCATCACCTCGTTTAACTTTATGGGTAATAATACAAAGTTTCACGCATCACCTCTTTTACCAATAGTCTAATTTTACTTCCGATATTATATTTTTAAAATAACTCGGTTATTTCGATATTTCTAGCAATTTACTTACCACTTGTTGGGGAGTGAAACTGAGAGTAAGTGCTATGATAGTTCGCAAATTAAACTTTTGTTTGTTCAGTACTTGCCAAAAATAAGGACGTGCTGCTGTTGTCTGGTTAATTCGCAGTAAACCAATTCCTAAAGTAGTGTTAGCTGCTAACCATTGCTGTTGAAAATACGTCTTAAATTCTTGTAAATGAGTGTCTTCCATAAACACTTTGTAGCAAAACATTTCACTTTTAGCTTTGCGGATTTTTGCCCGCACATCTCGACTACCACTCAGCATAGTGTCAGTTTGCTCATGGGCACGATATCGTGTAAGTCTTTCTGGATAATAGTAAGCACCACGACCAGATATACAGCAGAGGTAAGTTAAATATAAATCCCACATGCCGCCAACTTCTGGGGGAATACTATTCCAATCAACAACATCATTACGAATCACACAAGCCGCGGCGGTAGCTATACTTTTATCTACTAACCCAATCTTGAAGAAAGATTGATAAGTTCCTTGTGCTAATTTATCTCGTTTGTAAGCGCGTGTATTTTCTTCGGTTCCAGCATGATTAATTTGGCTATGTGCATCTATGATATATTGATCGCAAAAAGCGAGAACTAATTCAGAATTTGATTCTAAAATTGGTATAAGCTTTGCTAAAAAGTCTTCATTCCACATATCATCATCATGGAGGCTACCAACGTATTTACCTTGCGCCATTTTGAAGCCGTGTTGCTGATTAGCAAACATACCTAAATTTTGCGGTTGTCGCCAAAATCTGATGCGTGAATCGCCAAAAGATTCGACAATAGCTTGAGGATTTTCTGGACTACAATTATCAGAAATAATAATTTCAATATTTTGATAAGTCTGTTTAACAGCACTAGCGATCGCTAGCTGAAGATACTCTGGTCGATTATAGGTTGGAATAATAACACTAACTAAAGGCTGTTGACATTCTTGATTCAATAACATGTTTTTTACTCCGTGATGTTTCCGGTAAAAGTTATCCCCCAAAGCAGCCAATTTGGCTTGATTTATTTTAGCAATTAATTACTTTAAACAAAAAACTCAAGGATGATTCTTTCATAAATCTCTTGCAGACGTTTTATATGAATATCCATTGTAAGTTCTTTCATCAAAAAAGCATGACCTTGCTCGCCAATATGGCGACTTTTTTGATAATCTATATCTAATTCAGTAATAGCACTAGCTAGCTTATTAATATCATTAGCTGGAACAAGAATACCTGTTTCACCATCTCGTAAGTGCTCTGGAATACCTCCAACTGCACTGGCAATTACAGGTCGATAACGAGCATAAGCCTCAAGAGTGACAAGTCCAGCAGGTTCAGGCCAAACACTGGGAAATACGACAGCAAAACACTGTTGATAAAGTGCATTTAATTTGTCACCATCACACCAACCATGCCAAGTTATCCGGTTATTTAATCCTAGTGAGTTAGCTAATTTTTCTAATCGGAGTCTATCCCATCCTTCACCTGCAATATCGAGTTGAATTTGCGGATTTGTATGCACTAAAGTTTTTAGCAACCATTCCAGTCCTTTATCAGGTACAATCCGTCCAACAAACAAAATTCTATGATTTTGATGAATTTCTAAACTTAGGGGTTTTGTGCCCATTTTGGGTACTTCAGTACCACAACGTAGAGTAATAATTTTTTCAGGTGGCACACCATTTTGCATTAACTGTCCTCGTACATAGTTGCTATTAGCAATAACAGTAATTTTCTGATTTTTTAAGATATTTAGTACCTGCTGAGAGTGCATGAATTCTTTAACCACTCTTTGAGGTCTACGGCTACCACAGCCATCTACTATTTTGCCCCAAGTACATCCTAGATACGAGAAATTTCGCTCACAAATTGCACCCTGACCCGCTAAATATTTTGTGCCACTAGGGCAGTATGTTGAATGATTATGAACAGTGAAGACAGCAGGACATTTTCCCGTCAGCCCCAATAATAAGTCTGGACTATGAATGTGAACTAATTTAAACTGGCTTTGGTCAACATTTTGGAGTGATTTTAAAACGCGATCGCTCACATCAGGTAGTTGAGAATTAATGAGAGAAGTTAAATAAGTTTCAGCTCCTCCACTTCCATTTATTTCAAACCCAGAGCAGTGATAAATCAGTTTTTTAGCAGATATTCCATGTGAGATTTTTTTTGGAAATTTCTCAGTTTCTTTGATTAAATTTGACATTATTACTTCCTTACTATTTCCAGACTCAATTAGATGTTATTAACCAATATCTATAGGGTTCCTATTTGATTATTGAAAAAAATCAGTACATCTTTATTACTTCTTCCCCATTCCCTATTCCCTGTCTCTACGAGTGATTCAGCAATTAAACCGGATTACTATAATATTTCAGTTGAGCAATCCTTGAGTTATAAATATTTGTTGTAGTTTTTGGTTGTAAAGTTCTTCAGTATAGGCAATGGCAGTACTTCTAGCTGCTCTACCCATTTCTAGACAAATCGATTCATTAGCAGCTAACAAATCCAATTTTTCCGCAATAGCTTTCTCATCTCTGGGTGGTACAATAAACCCATTCACGCCGTCTTTTACTAAATCGGCAGCACCACAATGAGAAGTGACAATTACAGGTAAACCGCAAGCCATTGCTTCGAGTACTACTAGTCCAAAACCATCTTCAACGGAAGGTAAAACTAGGACTGAGCAACGACTGAATACTTGTACAGGGTCTTGATGATTGAAGTTCCAAAATTCTTGTTTAATATGAGAATTTTTACTTAGTGTTTTTTCTACAAGCAGTCGTAATACACGTGTTGATGTACCACCAATTAATAATAATTCAGAATTAGGAATTTTCGCTTGCAAAAAGGCATGAATTAAATATTGAACTCCTTTACGAGGTTCAATTGTGCCTACATAAAGAGCACGAAATGTTGAGTCAGTTTTGGCAGATGGATAAAATTTTTCAGTATTAATAAAAGGAGTGAGGATAGCAATTTTTTCTGGAGAAAATCCTGTATCAATAAATGATTGTTTAGCAACCTGTGAAAGTACAACGATTAAATCAGCTTGCGTACACTCTTCTAAGAAGCGTTGCAGCATCATGGGATTCATTGTTGCTACAGTGGAGTCAGAGAGAAACTGCATCTCTTGTTGAATTTGTTCCTGCATGAAGGGGAGGTAATTATTAAGGCAATAAAGCCAGGCGATCGCACCTTTTGCTTTGGCTACCCTAAAGCCTAAATTAGTTTGACCTGCTACCCCCATAATTAAATCACAGGGCTGAGATTGTAACTTTTTACTTACCTGTTGATCAAAATATAAATCACTAAGTAATACAGCCCAATCATTACGACGACGCAGTAAGGGAGTAGCAAGTAATTGTTTGCTCCAGCGAGAATATCCAACGGGATAAATTGGAAAATCTGTATGAGGTATTTCCAAACCTGCACAAAATACAGTTAAATCTGCTAATTGGCTTAAACCTGTGGCTGCATTTGCTAAGCAGACTCCTTGTCCTCCTGTACCTAAACTTGTATTGCAAGTAAGAGTAATTTTCATAACTTTGAGTTAGCAATAGTGGATTTTAAGCAAACTTAATCTCTAAACTTATAGATGCTAAATAGCTTTTAAAGTCTATTTTGCCTTACCTGATTCATACTGCATTTGATGATATTTCCAAAGCTTGTTTTTCAGATCAAGTAGTTCTTGATATTTACCTTGCTCTACAATACGTCCCTGTTCTAGTACTACGACTTTATCTGCTTTAGCAATAGTAGAAAGACGGTGAGCGATCGCAATTACTGTTCTCCCAACAGATAGCTTTTCTAATGAGTCTTGAATTAAACGCTCAGATATAGAATCTAAGGCGCTAGTTGCTTCATCTAAAATCAAAATTTCTGGGTTACGCAGTAAAGCACGCGCAATTGCAATTCGCTGTCTTTGTCCTCCAGATAACCGCACACCTCTGTCTCCTAGTTGTGTGTCAAAACCTTCGGGCATTTCCAGAATAAATTCTAATGCATTCGCTAGTTGAGCAGCTTCTCTAATTTCAATTTCACTTGCTTCTGGTGTACCGTAAGCAATGTTATTCCGAACAGAAGTATTGAAAATAAATGTGTCTTGACTAACAACAGCTATTTTGCGACGTAGAGAGTTAATTTCAAACTGCCGCAAATCTATTTCATCTATATAAATATTCCCCTCTGTAGCATCATAAAACCGGGGAATTAAATCGGCAAGTGTTGTTTTACCAGCACCAGACGCTCCTATTAGCGCTGTCATTTTTCCACGTTCAATGGTGAGCGTAACATTATGCAGTACCAGGTTATCGGCACTATAGCCAAAATCAACTGATACTAAATTGATTGACCTTTTTAAATCTTGAAACTGAATTGTGCCGTTTTGAAAGTAAATTTTATCATCAGTTTTCAATAGGTTGTTAATGTTGTCTGCTGAGCCTTGGAGAGTGCTGATAAATGCTCTTGTGCCATTAATATCTTGAACGAATGGCACGAGGCGCAATAGTACAAAGAAGAAGGTTAATAAAGAAGCTACTTGTAGCGTTCCATTGACCACAAAGCTGGTAAACGCCAAAATAATCATTCCGAGCAATACTGTAGTACCTATTCCTTCAGCAATTGGTCTTACCAGTGTCCAGATTAATATAACTTTAGTGGAACTACTAACTACGCGATCGCTAGCTTTGTAGTAACGCTGACGTTCAAATTCTTGAGTACTAGAAGCATGAACGGTACGAATGCCATTAATAAACTCTATGGCTGTTGATGTAAAATTACCGTTAGCTACCGACATGCCAAAACTTGTTTCTCGAACTCTGGCATTCAGAGTTGACAATCCCACACCTAAAAGTGTAAATAACAAGACTGCAATCAGCGTGAGTTGCCATGAAAGTACAAACATTGATATTAAATATACCAAAGTTGTTATCCCTTTACTAAATAAAAATGCAGCCCCGCTAAAACCTTGTCTTACACGCTCAATTTCTGTGGTAATTGTGTTAATCAGTTCACCAGAACGAGTTTTTGCAAAGTAGCTGAGCGACAATGATTGTAACTGTTCAAAAATTTGCTTACGTAGGCGATCGCCAAGATGTAATTGAGATAATTCAGTATATACTTGTGCAAAATAATTGAAGCCTACGCGTAACCATGTACTCAACAGAATTAGTAAAGAAATTCTGTATAAACGACTAAATGCTGAGGTATTAGCTCCGAGAATTAAATTATCAAACCAGTCTATTCCTATCTTTATTGGTTGGGCATTAGGGCTAGTTAAACTTTGCAAAAATGATAGCAAAAAACCAATACTAACACCTTCAAACGTTGCAGCTAAAAATGAGAATATTAAGGCAAGTATAGCAATTTTACGAAAGTGTTTAAATTCTCGTAAAATCAAATAATTGTTTTTCCAGAAGCTAGTAGCTTTGAACCAATTGTGGAATGACCGAGATAGTTTGAAATGCATGGATGATTTGTCAAAAATAGTTTCGCAAGGCAAATAGATATTACAGCTTGTAGTTAGCGCTATCTTCACTAAAGCGCTAACTACGAACTGTACTACTTAAAAAACTGATAAGCAATAAATAAATTACAGTGTTGGGCTATCCAAAGGTAATAAGTTGGACTGTGTATCCATATCCCACGAAGCAGTAATCTCTGATAGTTGATTTAGCGATCGCTTTCCTTGTAAACTTAGCTCTACTGCATCTTTCAAAGTCCAACAACGAGATCCCATCAAACTCATTTCACCACGCAGTACATTCAATAACTGAGGCAAATTATCCAGATCATATTTACGCATCCAACGCCCTAATGGTGTGATGTTTTGCTTTGCAGTTGGGCAAAATTTAATTGCTTGAAAGAGTTTACCTCGTTCTCCAACATACCACTCATGAGAAAAAAGTGATTCTGGCGATTCAAATTGCATCAGCACAACTAATATCAGCATAACTGGACTTACTAATAGTAGTAATACTAAAGCAGTAATCCAATCAATTAGTCGCTGTAACCACTTCAATGGATAGCTACCTTGTCTCGTTGGTTGATTACCAGAGCGAATGCGTAGGAATAATGGCTTATGAGCTTGCTCGCACGCATTGGCCCAGAACCTCAGCAAAGTCTCGCCGAGCTTTGGGTCTATGCTCACCAAATTTATTGGAGAATGTTTTAAACAATCTACTAACAATTGCTCATTATCTAATGAAGGTAGATATGGTTGTTTTACTTCTCCAGGAAGTTTTACCAACAGCTGACCCCGCCGCCACACAAGTGTGCAGTGTGAGGAGGGATTAAGTTGCTGCTGCTGAGTAACATTATAAAAATTCTGTAGAGTTGGAATTATTGAGGTTGTCATAATGTCTTTGGATTTATACAGTGATGACTTGCTGAAGTGTTATCAAAGACTATCAAGGTAAAAGATTCAAACTGAATCTTTTTTGCCCCAAAAAACTGTAGATAATGGCGTGCAAAATATGCTGTTTTTACTTGTTTTCTAGGCGAATACATATTTTGCGTAATCATGCTGGTTTTAAGATGTACAAACGAGAAAGATCCTAAGTAGATAAATAACAATAAATATAGCGGAGGAATTGTATTTATCTGCTTATTTCGATTGAGCTAACCAAACCAGTCTACTTTTATTTTCTAGCCTTTTGGAAGAGGCTTTAATCTCTAGAATATAAGAATATGTGAGAGTGAATAATGCTTAAATAAATTCTTTATTGACTCTTTAAATAAGCACTGTTTCATCTAGCTAATTATAAATATCTTGTGAAATACTGGCTTCTGTTAATAGTAATACAATTAACTTTTGACATTGAAAAAGTTTATTTATTACAAATAATTTAATTAAATCATTGTAAGGGCACAATATATTGTGCCCCTATCGTGTATTGCTCGGTTGCAAACGACTATATGTGCGATCGCACTATCTACAAGATTTGCCAGAGTGTGACACCAAAGAAGGCATCTACCTCAAATGATTAAAAATCCTCTGAAAACAGAATAGTTGCGTGAAAATCATCTAGCTATTTTTCCACGGCTTGTTTGAGGGCTAATCGTTGTTGTTTTACATAAGGAACGTAGGTATTAGCAGAGTTTGATACTCCATCTGCCACAACACCAATAAGATTTAACCTGCTTAGCATAGTTGTAGCTTGAGCAAGTTGGGCTCGCGTCACCCCACCAATGCTTGCTACCAGTACTACGCTACGACAAGATGATGCGGTAAGCATAGCATCCACCAAGCCGAGAACTGGAGAAGCATCTATAAGTACCAAATCATAGTTCTCCTCAAATGTTGCCATCAATTGCATCATCCGAGGGGAACTCAAGAGATTAGCTGAATCAGCAGGCGTTGGCCCAGCGGTCAAAATATCGATGTAGGATGAGCCTGAGTACTGAATACTAATCTGGTTGGGTAGAGTGACATCACTCGCCAATAGAGTTGAAAGCCCCTGTTCATTAGGAAGATTTAGCTGTTTGTGCAAACTGGGATCTCTTAAATTGGCATCAATTAAAAGTACTCGTTTGTGTAAACGAGCAGCACTCATTGCCAAACCCAATGCTAAAGCTGACTTACCCTCATCAGCCAAAGCCGAGGTAATCATCAAAGACTTCAAGCTAGAAACAGAATTTAAAAGTTCAATATTTTTGTAGATAAGATCCAGCGATTCCCAACGTGGTGGGGATTGCAACACCTGAATTGTCCAGGGGGCGAGAACTTCTGGCTTGCCAAAAGGCAACTTGATCATTGATTCTCTGGTTTTAGCAGGTGGTAACTTGGGAGTCGTTCCCAACAACGGCAGAGCAACCTGCTTCTCCAACTCAGCGGTGGTATGAACAGCATCATCAGCTGCTTCTCGAATAAAGGCAGCAACGCCTCCTAACATTAACCCAACTACTGCACCCAACAATAGATTCTGCTGGAGGTTCGGGCCTAACTGTGCGCCTCTTTGGGGATCTTCTACAACTTCCCAATTAAATCCACCTTTGGAAAGTTCTTGACGCAATTGTTGCTCTGCTCTTAAAAGTTGCTCCAACCTTTCACGACTAAATTGTAATTGTGGCAACATGCGATTGTAATAAGCCAACAGAGGAGGAAAGCGTTTAAGTTCCAAGCGCAACTCGTTCTGTTTCTGTGTCAAAGTTTGATCGCGAGCACTTAAAGCAACTATAGTTGTCTGCGTCTCCACTAACTGACCGGCAAGGTTGAGGTCAATTTCACCGAGCTGTCCTTGTTCAAGAAGAGATTGTCCAGCAGAGAATGCACCTGCGGGCTTTCCGCCTAAAGTCCTTCCTACTTCTTGTTGCAGTAATACCTTTTGGCTTTGAAGTTGGTCTTTGAACTTTTGCACGCTTGGAGTTTCATCCGTGAAACGTAAGCGTTCCTGTGCTAGAGCCAGTTCTGATTTTTGGATTTCATTCAGTAAGCCTTGATAGCGAGTAGACTGACTCAGACGGGAAGAAACTAGAGCATTTTGTGGAGAACGGTTGAGTTGTTCTTCCAATGATTTTTGGCGTGCAAAAGCCTCCTCATACTGAGAACGAGTGGCCTGTCGTTCTTGCTCAATAGTATTCAAAGCTGTTTCAATTGCTTTGGCCTGTGCCTCTGGATCAATTAAATTTTGGTTTCGGCGAAATCTTTGTAGGTTTGCTTCTGAGGCATTTACTTCTTCACTGGCTTTACTCAACTGCTCCCTGATAATTTGCAGACCTTTCTGTAAACGTAAATCCTGCTGTTGTTTGTTGTATTCTAAATAAACTTGCCGAATTGCATTCAGAACTTTTTGTGTCTTCTCTGGATCTGTATCGATATACTCAACTTGAAATATTTTAGTAACGACATTATCTTCTTTAGTTCTTAATTGATTTAAAACCAAAGACTTTTTAATTTCAGCTGTTGTTATATCTGGATAGTCAGGCTGAAGTTTATCAACTGCTTTTTGTATGAGTCCAGAACCTTGCATCAAGTTCAGCTGGGTAGCAGTATCGATGACAACACTAGAATCAGTAAACTGACTTTCTGTTCCAGTTGCTTCCTTCTTGCCTTGATAGTTAGGCTCTATTAGCAGTTGCATCGAACTTTTGTAAGTAGGATGTGTCCTAGAAGTTACTATACCTGCAATAGCAATAGAACTAATAAATACTGCTAAAAACCAGGGAAATCTCCGCACAAATATTGCAAATAATTGTCCGTAGCCTGGTTCAGTTTCCGGGACTGTAGTTATATGTGGATTTAGACTATTTTGAATCACTTTTATTATCCTTATCTTCTCTTGTCTTCTCTACGAGAGGCTGTAGGTAGTTTGCTTCCACGTAGAGATACACCGAACAAATCAAATGAACGATTGATGCACACCACGCGCTTGACCAATAATTTTCTCGACTTTACTAAAGAACGCTTTTTCGGAAAAATTTGTCACTGCATGATTACGGATATGCTCGTAATTCCAAGTGATTTTTCCGCCTTCTAGTAAAGCAGCTTGCAGGGATTCCGGTGTCTGTCTTTTAAAGAAGACTCCTGTTTTACCAGGTATTTGAGTATCTAATACTCCACCTGCGCCGTAGGCGATGACAGGTGTTCCACTGGCATTAGCTTCTACTGGAACTAAACCATAGTCTTCCAACGCTGCAACAATAACAGACTTAGCTTTAGAAAATAAGTCTTTGCGTGTTCCATCACTTACGTGTCCTAAGAATTCAATATTATCTAATGCTTTAGACTTTAACCGTTCTTGTTCTGGCCCGTCACCTGATATTAATAACCGCCACCCTAGCCAATTAAAAGCTTCGATAATTATATCAAGACGTTTATAGCTGATCATTCTAGCTGAGGCCAGATAATATTCATCTTTTATATCCGAAAAAACAAAGTTACTAGTATCAATTGGATAGTTAACTACAATTGCGGGTTTGCCGTAAATATTTTGAATGCGCCGGGCGACAACACTGGAATTAGCTATATACAAGTCAGGTTCCTGAGCATAAGTCAGGTCTACGTTTCTCATTAATTGGAAAATGTATTCGATTAAAGGAGCAAAGTATCGATAGTCTCCGTACTCCCGTAAATAAGTTGCTGTATCCCACAAAAAACGGGTGACGTTATGACAAAAGCAGACGTGGCGGGCATTTGGGCGTTTTCGTACTGCTTTGGCGAAGCTGGTACTACTGCTGATAATCAAATCGTAGTCTTGCAGATTTAATGCTCTAAAAGCTGGGAAGTATAGAGGAGCTATCAACCTAAAATACTTTGCTGCACCCGGAATCTTTTGTAAGAAAGTCGTGTTAACTATACGCTCACCTACATCAATAGTTTTTTGGCGGTCGTACAAAGATGTAAAAATATCAGCTTCGGGGTAGCGCTTACATAGCAATTCAAACACGCGCTCTGCCCCACCGCGCTGGGTTAAATAATCATGGACTAGAGCAATTTTCATTAATGTTACCTGAAGTTATAATAAAGCTTTTCTGAAAGTTAATCAGCAATTTACTATTAACAACTTTAGTATTCAGTAGTATAACTTTCGTTTGCAATGAAGGATTTATCGCTCTGCATAAGGTTTTAAAGAGCTAAATATCGTTACTACTAACTATCATTTTTTCAGCCTTTTCACTTATCCTTTTTGAGGATATTTGAGAAGTACAAAATGTTTTGTATATCCCCATAACCCACATAGAAGTAAAGATTAAGAGGTTATCCAAGAGTTTGATGTATTAACAGGAACTTTTCAAATATCCTCTAAATACAGCAGATTTCAGGTATATGAAGTACATAAATGAAACCCGAAACCCTGTAGAGACGTTACATGTAGAGACGTTACATGTAACGTCTCTACTTATGATTCATGAAAATGCTAACTGCTGTATTACTTGAAATATCTACACTGGTCTAGAAAATATTCCTAATCAATTTATGTTGATACCAGAATATTGAGATAGTAGTTGTACACCATTCATTTATGATATTGGCATCATCATTTATTGATAAACTTGTTCTGATTTGGAGAGCAGACAGTTAACTATTCTGATAACTACACATAAAAACTTGCTACTACTACTATCTATAAAATCTAGAGTCTACCCTACTGCTGCAAGAATCTTTTCTGGAGCAAAATAAGCGTTTTGCTCAGTTCGTAGTTGGTCGCAGAGTCTGCCTTGAGGCAATTCTACATCCTCATAAGTAAGGACTTGATCTTTAGAAACATCTCGCTTCAAGCGACATCCTTCGGCTAAACCAATTGGTAGGAGATTTTGCTCTTGGACGATGTGGGAGTTTTCACATTGTCCGTAGGTCATATAGTAGCCGATGCCATCCAGGGTTTCTCCAGCTCTCAGGTCGATTTTAGCTGTGGTGACAACATCCACGAGTGGCCCAGCTAGTGGAGACATAACAGCATCTTGGAACAGGACAGCACGAGCGACAGATAAAGGAACTTCAAAATGACAGAGGTGATAGGGAGTATAGAAGCTGTAAAGCGGGCCTTCACCTAGTTTGTACAAGTTGAGGTAGTGGCGTTGCTTGGGGTCATCGTGAGTGGCAAAGACATACACACCAGGCCCAGGTTTTGCTCCAACTACATAATCGACGATACCGCCTAGTTGCTTGAGTTGTTCAACATCATAAAGATGGGTCATTTCTTCAACATAACCGTTGAAGTCATATCCCAGCATCCCCCGTTTGGCAACTTTCATCCCTGTGGCGTTGGCAACGATCGCCTGCTCAAAGGAAATTTTTGTTCCGTCGGCAAAGCTGGCTACCATGTGGGGTTTTTGACCCCAACGCTTGGCAAATGCTTCTTGGGTAGTGGGATTACGATAGGGGTCTTGAAGTCCTTTAATGTTACCGCACAATAACGGAGTTAAACCAATGCTTTTCACAAATCGGTAAAGATTCATTTGCACCCCTGGCTGATCGCCATCACAGGCGCTGAGAATCACCCCAGCTTTATCGGCATACACTTTTAGGATCGGGCCGATAGTGCCATCGAGTTCAGCATTCATCATAATCACATGTTTGCGATGGGCGATCGCTTCTAAGACGATATGAGCGCCAAACTCTACAGCACCTGTGACTTCGATTATGGCCTCGATTCCTTCGGCGCGGCAAAGTAACTTAGCATCTTCTGTGACAGCATACTTAGAAGATGCGATCGCATCTTCCAATTCGCTGACGGTTGCAACAATTTGAATCTCTTCAACTCCTGCTTCTAAATAAGCTTGTTTAGCTGCATCAATCCCACGATTAGAGATAGCAACTAACTCCATTCCCGGAACTGAATTGACAATCTGATTAGCAATTCCTCGACCCATAAAGCCAGCACCAATCATCGCCACTTTGATGGGATTACCTGCTGCTGCGCGGTTTTGTAAAGCGCGATCAATAATAATCATTAACTAAACTCCTTAATAGAACTGTTTGTTGGGATACCAATTCTCTATAAACTTGCACTTAATCAGTTATCAGTTAGTAGTTAGTAGTTAATTCCCATAAATAAAAGAAACTGATAACTGTTTAGTGTTCACTTATTAGCTATAGCTACTAACTGATTGTTTGCTAGACTCCGTGAAAGATGCCTGTTTTTTCTGTCTATGTTCTATCATTTGCTCCACAGCACTTCGGTAGGCTTCAGCAAACTTTTCTTTGGTATGATTTGCTCTTGCATATTCCCACGCCTTACGAGACATTAGTTTTAGGTCTTCTCCAGGCAAATTAGCAATTCTTCTAACTGTTGCCTTAATTTCTTCAAGGGAATAGTCCTTTAAAATTACGCCAAAATCGTGAACATCCACGCCAGATTCGTAGGTTAAAATTGGAATTAACCCGGCTTGCAAGCTAGTTATTACCGCTCCTGCCTGTCCCTCAGAAACAGAAGGATAAACAAGTCCTAAACAGTTATTTGTAATTTCTAAAAACTCAGGACTACTAACATCAATCCAACCATGAGTATGAATGTTTGGTGTTTCATACAACTCTTTATAGAATGCTTTCTCAAATTCTTTGTCGTTACTGACTGGGCCACAAACTGTTAAATGGTATTCTGGCATTTGAGCAAAGGCATCTAAAACTAAGTCTAAACCTTTGAGAACTAAAGCACTACCCCCAAACCATAAAAAACGCTTTTTTATCGTTTCAAAGTCTTTCCCGTCGGGACAGGGATAAACGTATGACGAAGAAATAGGAATACGAAACATCGGTTTGTTAGCATATTTGAATGTATTAACTGTGAAATTGTTGCCCAAAACAGTAGCGTAATCGGCATATTCAATTCCCAAGTTAGGCGTTTCAAACCGCTGCGGACGTAAAGTAATACCTCTACGCTGTTGTAATTCTAGAAGCCTGTTACATTCAGCCGCATTGCGAAACACCATATTAGCAATGTCAACGTGAAAAATTTTGATGCAATCTTTATTAAGGAATGGTGCAAGTGCTTCTAGCCGATGACGTAGGTCAATGAAAAATGCGTAGTCTTTTTGAGGAACGAATTCATCATTGTAGAACTGTATAACATCAACGCTATAGCCCAGGTCTAAAAAAGTTTGCGCGATGAGTAGACACTCCCAATTCCAACTTTGGTCATTGGGGACAGGCTGACCAGGTTTTAACAGGAATGGTTCAATCCGATAAGAAAGAAGCACATTTCCTTTAGAAGGTTGGTTTGGCTTGAGAGAAACAACCTGCAACGTTTTGATGTAATCGATGCGAGTTTTTACTTTTTTGATCAAAGAAGAGATAGAAGTAGCAAGATGAGATATGGTATTGTTTGGCACTTGGTGTATTCCAATTTCACGAAACTAAGCAGATAGTATTTAGAAATTTTCTGTCAGGTTTTAATTGCCGATTGACAATTACATATAGCAATCTAGATGAGTTTTGATAATCACTAAAGCTGAATGAAGCTGTGTGCAAACAGAGGACTATCATAAATCATTTAAGACTGCTATAGTTATCTAGAACTTGTACCTCCAACACTCATCATTCTCAACAAAGGCCAGTTTAAATCTTTATCAGAAATTTCAGTTACATCTAAAGGCCAATCAATGTTAAAAAATGGGTCGTCATAGCGTAGACCTTTCTCATAACCTGGCGTGTAAAATTCACCTACTTGATACACAACCTCAGTCTCATCAGCGAGTGCTTGATAACCGTGGGCAAACATTTCTGGAACATACAAAGCGCGGTGGTTGTCTGCTGTAAGTTCTACACCAATGTGTGATAGAAAACTAGGAGACTCAGGACGCATATCAATAATTACGTCATAGATAGCACCTTTAGTACAGCGAATTAATTTCGTTTCTGCTGCTGGAAGAACTTGATAGTGCATTCCCCGCAGAGTGCCTTTTTTGTAGTTGAAAGATAGGTTACATTGAGCAACTATTGGCTTTAATCCGTGCGCCTGAAATTCTTGAGCGCAAAAAGTCCGCGCGAAAAAACCACGGTGATCTGGCTTTTCTTCTAAATCAATGATGAATGCGTCTTGGAGTGCGGTTTTGGTAAATATCATATAGTAATCCGATTTGATTCGTGAACTGATTCGTAGAGATGGGGCATGGGGCATGGGGCATGGGG
>NZ_JADEXR010000282.1 GCF_015206995.1 aff. Roholtiella sp. LEGE 12411
GCTTCGTCCGTATTGAACAAATCGAAGAATTGCTGGCGTGAATTACGAAAAGCTGCAAAATCATACCCCAAGGTCTCGGCGAACTTGTCTAAAATGAAGATGCTCTCTGGAAAACTCGTCATCTGAAGGCCACTGCTGCCATAGCAGTCTGTAAGCGGCAACCAACAGTTGATCTGCTCGAAGTAATCCCCGAAGAGGGTATCGGTATGATGGGTCAGGTGGTTTCCTCTGCTGGACTTGAAACGATCACAGAGCGGTACTGGAAAATGAAACCGCAGGGGTGGACTGCTCTCGAACACAGCGTCGAAGCCCAAAACTTCCTGAGCAATATACTTCACGAGTTTGTGATAAGCAGCAATGAAAGGCTGGTGAAGATCAGCAAGTTCGGTGGTAAGCGCACTCATACCATTTTTGCTTGGTAGCTGCTCTGCCATTGGTACCCGCAAGTGCAGACTTTCAAGAGGCAGGGGTTGAGAGCAGAACCCATGATTGATGACGTAGGATGCTGCTTCGCTCCTCAAGTCAAAGGCTGATATGTCGTAGTAAATTTTCGTGATATTTCCAGGAACAGACGAGTCTCGATGCAAGGCATTTTTGAGGTTCTCGGTTTCGATATTGTCTACCAATTTAAACTTCGTTTGTTGAAGTTTTAAATCCGATTGGGATTTCTTTTGATTTTTCAGCATTTAAATTTCTACCTTTTCATATTTGATTTCAAAAGAATTAATTGTTTTTTTTATATCTGCTATTATTTCTTTGGAGCTATTACTTTTATAAAAAAATGTGCCGCTAATATGGTTATAACCTCCCTCGCCATCTAAAATTTCACCCGCCTCTGGTAAAACTTCTTTATATAATGTAGTTATCGTACCTTTAAGCTCTTTACACTTTAAAACTTTACAAGGAGTCTCCCTGGGTTCTGGCATCATTAAAAATCCACCAATAATTGATTCATTCGTTTGATGTAACACAGAAAAATCTTCAAGCTCCATTTTCATCCAATCTTGAACTAAATTAATTTCATAAATGTCCTTATGCAAGAAAGGAATTCCACCACCTCCCACACGAGCGCCGATTTCTAAAAATACAGGTTCTCGCTCATCCTTTAAAATAATTTCTAAATGGAATGCACTATTGTTTAGATCTAATGTAGCTAATACTTTCTGGGTGAATTCGACAATTTTTTTTCTCAATAATTCATCATCAATCATCACAGAACCCAAAGCTTTGCCATCGTTAAAATCGAGACAAGTATTCAGGTATTTGGACACACTACTAAAAATAATTTCCTGATGATGGACTAATCCATCTACGTGAAATATAGTTCCAGGAATAAATTGTTCACATTCATAATTATCAATATTAATTTTTTTTAAAAATATTGCCAAATCTTCCCGATTATGAACTAGATTAACTCCTTCGCTACCAGACCCATCTTTAGGTTTTAAAATTACCGGATAACCAATTTTTTCGGCAAATTTTAAAGTCTTGATTTCGTCTTCACAATCTACAAATTCAGGAACTGTAACTCCTCCCTCTTTGACTTTTGTTTTCATTGCTACTTTATCTCTAAAAAACTGCACTTGGCTTTCTTGAATCCCAGATACAGTAAACTTTGTTCGTAAATTAGCAGCGATGATTAAATCAGATTCTGAGGGGGCAATTATCTTTTCAATTTTGCCAAATTTTGCAATAATTTCTTCGGTACATTTTATCAGAGCATCAATCTGGGTTAAATCACCTAATTCAAACAAACTACCAACTAAATTAGATTCAGCATTAATTCCTCTTTTACCTGAAGAATTGACAATGTAATGTACCAAATATTTATTGGAATCAATAAAGCTATCGTAGTCAACAAAATTATCGGGCCATCGATGGATCACGATTATATTTTTCCGAGGCATAACAAAACCACCTTTTGGATGTTTGCAAGAATTATCTGTAGGATTTGAAAAAATTTATTATCTTACCCCATCGGGTATTTTCCAATAATAGTTGTTTCGTGTTCTTTTAAACCTAAAACTTCCATAGAACGTTTTATAAGTAAGCTAACTTCTTCATTTATGTCTAATTTAACATTGGCTACCCAGTTATTCAGTAAACTAAACCGATTTGCACCTATTTTGAGTTTTTCGTGTTGACCTCCTCTGCCAAGATTAATTTCTCTGATGCCAAGATTTTCGGCAAATTTATAGAGATGATATGTGTCTACAAGATAGAGATTGTGACCTTTTCTAATATTTTCTTGATCGATTCCCTGCACCAATTGGTACATTTGGGAGCGACTTGGATCGATAAATGAAATAGAGGTTTGGATTGACTGTTGAGTTTCCTTATCTTTACGAATACAGATTAGTAAGTTTTCTCCTAACGGTGATTCTGATATATGTTTCAGAATAGAGTAACTATAAAAATTTAGAGCATGACCATACTTGTTAACGTTACAAGCATGAAGATGAGCAGTGGTTTTAAGTATGGAAGTATCTGCAAGAATTTGATTGATGGTATAAAACTCAAGTTCATAGTCTCTTTCTGCCATTCTGATTAACCGCAGAATTTCCCGTAATCGTTTACCTCCTAGTTGCGATCGCAGGTCTTCATCTACTCCATTAT
>NZ_JADEXR010000283.1 GCF_015206995.1 aff. Roholtiella sp. LEGE 12411
AATCCCCAAAACCAACGCCACAATCTGCTTAACTCTTCGATTTTCAATTTTGGAGTGTAAAGCTTGTGACTCACTTATCCTGAGTTACTTTGTCATGCGTTTAGTCTAAACTCCAGTACAATTAAAAACTTCTAAAATCTGTCGGCAAATCTGTTTGAGCTTATCCTCGATTTCGCCAGAAGGCGAAGATGTGCCCACAACACTCCAGTTTTCTACCGTAGAAAGTCGCCACGCCTCGCCGCGATGGTCAAATCCAGCTACCTCAACGCCGATCGCACGCCGTGAATCGTTGATGGGATCTTGATAAAATCGGATTTGAATCAAAATACTGCGACTTCGCCAAGATTTGCTGATACCAGGAAAGTGAAAGCCGATGTCTATAGAATCTGGATCAACCAACTCCCTGGTTTCAGGGTCATTCTTCCAAGGTTTGAGATCAGATTTGGCATCGGGGAATTCCAATTTGAACAAATTAACTACCGTAGCAATTTTGCTGGCGAGTTCAAGGTTAGTTGCCTGTTCAGCTGCGTTCACGAAAAAACACTCCTATATTGCGTCGGCGTCTGGAGAATGCGAATACAAAAAAACCGCCAGAATGCTTGTATTGCCAGTGTTCCAGATTATCAATACCTATAATATTTAGCAACTCTAAATCTTGCTTTCCTAACAATTATTATTTACCAATAGATGCCAAAAATTGCTTATTGTTGTGACTGAGTAACACCTATTAAGTAATTGTACTTAAAAATTTCCCAATAGCCGATGCAACTCCACCATTTATGGAAAATATGAGGATTTTGTAGAAAATCCTTTGTTGGCAAGAAGGATAAATTGCGCCAGCGATCTAAAATTACACTGTTAATCGGTAAACAAAAAGCAAATAAATTCAGTGTATGGTGCGTCAACGCTCGATTTTGTCAATGATTCTGGTATTATTGGCCACATTTCTCATTAGTTGTGGCGGCCCTGGTGTTGCAGTGGCACCTCCAACCTACACAGCATCGCAACTTGAGAAGATTCAGACTTATGTTCCCGAAATTCAGACTGTGCGCGATCGCTCAGAAGAACTGAAAAACCTAATCCAAACAAAAGATTGGATTGACGTGAGTAACTTTATACATGGCCCCATAACAGAAGCAAGGCTGAGTATGACTTATATCACTCCCAACCTTCTACCCAAAGACCAACCCATAGCACGTCAAATAACGCGAGATTTTTTTAACCACCTGGTTAAAATCGACAAAGCTGCTAATACTAGGAATACTCAGGTAGCCTTGAGTGACTCCCAAGCGGCTTTCGCAGATATTGACAAATTCCTCCAGTTGCTTCCTCAAACGAGCAGTCAGGTTGAGTAATGAGTGCTGAGTGTTGAGTGGGGGAGTGGGGGAGTAATTTTAAATTTTTGTTCCCCCATTCTCCCCATCCCCCCATCTTTACCCCAAAAACAGTCATGAATATAGTTATCATCGGTTGTGGCGTAGTTGGGGCTGCGATCGCCTATGAACTGAGTCAAGTTAAAGGGATCAAAATCACAGTTTTTGACCAACAACCACCTGCCCAAGCTTCTACAGGCGCTGCACTTGGCGTTTTGATGGGTGTGATTAGCCATAAAATCAAGGGTAAAGCTTGGCAGATGCGACAAACTAGTATCCAACGCTATGAAACCTTGGTTCCAGAACTAGAAGCCATAACAGCTCGCAAAATCTCTTTCAACCGCCAGGGGATTCTCAGTCTTTGCTTGGAAGAAGAAAATTTTCCAGCATGGGAAAAGCTAGTAGAAATTCGTGATTCTCAAGGCTGGCATCTGGAAATTTGGGACGCTGTTAAACTCAAAAATATCTGTCCTCAAGTC
The DNA here is from genome assembly GCF_015206995.1 of aff. Roholtiella sp. LEGE 12411. GTDB lineage: Bacteria > Cyanobacteriota > Cyanobacteriia > Cyanobacteriales > Nostocaceae > Komarekiella. The sequence goes on from NZ_JADEXR010000283.1 coordinate 1,853, forward strand.
AATAATCCAAAAATTACTGGCGCTGTCTATTCTCCTCAAGACCGCCAACTTGATCCAACTGCCTTGACATTAGCTTTAGTTGAGGCTGCCCAACATAACGGTGTAACTTTTCAATTTGGCGTCACCGTTTTGGATGCGCCAACGCCATTCCTTGAGTCTTCCCCCAAAGTTTGCAAGCAACTTGAGACTACAGCAGGAAAAATAACAGCAGATTGGTTTGTAATTGCAGCTGGATTGGGTTCAACGCCACTAACGGCAAAATTGAACCAAATGGTCGATATCCGCCCTGTGTTGGGGCAAGCATTGCAAGTACGTTTAGATCATCCATTGGGAAACCCCGACTTTCAGCCAGTGATCAATGGTAATGATGTCCATATCGTGCGTGTGATTAATGGAGACTACTGGGTAGGTGCAACAGTTGAGTTTCCTAGCAATGGCAATGAAATAGCGCCAAATCAAAAACTCCTGGAGTCTGTTCGAGAACAAGCGATCGCTTTTTGCCCAGAGTTAGCAGCAGCAAGTATCATCCGCACTTGGTCAGGGTTACGTCCCCGTCCCGAAGCACGCCCAGCACCCGTTATCGGTAAGCTACCAGGATTTAATAATGTCATCCTTGCCACCGGACACTATCGCAACGGCGTTTTACTAGCACCTGCCACAGCTCATGCAATTCGTGAGATGATTATTTCTCAGGGTGGGGCATAGGTTATGGGG
>NZ_JADEXR010000284.1 GCF_015206995.1 aff. Roholtiella sp. LEGE 12411
AGAGATTGGTATAATTGAACGTTATGCTTTTGCAAGCTATAGGCAACAAAAACTTATCTTTGACCTTGCTTAAATAACTACTCAACCCAAAAGAATTGCTTTTTTATGACTTTTTCAGCAAGCCCTATCTAGACTTATCAGAGATACGTGAAAAATTTATGCAATCATGCAAGTATTTCAAAATCCGATATTTTGGCTTTAGGGTATATGGCGATCGCTATGCTCATTCGTAGCCCTAAGTCGCAGCCTATAAACACCAATTAATCAGACTCAATATGATAAAGTGTATGATGATTTTAGGTATTTAACCATATTGTGAGTAACTACAAGGAGCCTATTTTGAAAACATCAGCATCCCTATTTAAAAGTAAGTTTTTGCAAAATTATTGATTATGCCAAAAGCTAAAATTAACGGGATTGATTTGTTTTATGACATTAAAGGAGCAGGTGAGCCTTTATTATTAATCGCTGGTTTCCTTTGCGATCATACCTATTGGTCGCTGCTAATGCCGTCTTTGATTTCGCACTATCAGGTAATTCGCCTAGACAATCGGGGTATGGGGCGCAGTTCTGGATCTGACAATCCCTATAGTATTAAGCAGATGGCAAGTGATGTTGCGCTATTACTTGATTCCATTGGCATCGACAAGGTGCATTTAGTAGGTCATTCAATGGGTGGTAAGATTGCCCAAGAGCTAGTGTTAGCATACCCTCAAAAGGTAAAAAGTCTGATGCTAATATCATCTTGGGCAAAGGGTGATGAACGGTTCAATAGCATTATTGAGACTTGGGGCGATCTCTCTGGCAATATAGACCTAAAGCTTTATGAAAAAGTCGTGTTCCCTTGGATATTTACAGATGAGTTCTACTCAATCCCTGGAATGATAGAAGGTCTGATCGAATTTGCAATCAAATATTCCTTACCGCCTTCTACTGGTACACTTTATCATCACAGCCGAGCCATCCTTGGCAATGATACAACAGAGCGGCTAAAACATATTCATTGTCCAACCTTAGTTATGGTTGGCAAACAGGATATTCTCACCCCAGTGAAGTTTTCTGAGCAACTTGCTCAAGGTATTCCCAACGCTAAAATTGTAGTCATCAACCATGGAGGTCATGGCTTGTTGGTTGAGTCGCCGGATACTGTGGCTTCAGTCTTACTCAACTTCCTTATTTAGCAGATTTTAATGAAAATTTCCAACTCAAAGAGTCAAAAATGTAATACTACCTGATTAGGCAGTTTGCTGATTTATGCGATCGCCTACATCACACTTCAAGTATGCTAGCAAGTGCGATTTTTAAGTAAAGGTAGAGAATCCAGTATTTCTAGCTGATTTCTTTTAAAGGAACCTCTCTAATAATTCTTCACGCGATAGTTGCAATAATAAAGGAGTAAATTCTTCTGGAGTTAATGCCAACAAATGTTCAATAATTACTCTAAATTCCGCATCCAACTGACCAAATCTAACTTGCAATAAATTTTCTATAACATTACGACGTTCTGCTTGAATTCCTTCTTGAATTCCTTCTTGAATTCCTTCTTGAATTCCTTCTTGAATTCCTTTCTGTTTAACTTCTGCTAATTTTTGCTCGTAAATAGGTGATAAACGCATAATTAAATTTCTATCCTCTTCATCTACATTTTGATTTACTTCTAAAGTAGTCTTTAGACTCAATAATAAGTCGATTGCTTTGGAGCGTAAAAGATTATCTTGTGGAAGTGATTCTAGTTCATCTATTGCTTGTTGTTGAACTCTTCCCTTACCTAAAATTCTTAACCATAATGTTTCTTTTGTACAAGGTAATTGATGAATTGCCACAATTGCTGTTCTCAAATAATCACCTAAAAAATTTACCCCCACTTCCCAGTTTTCTTCATCTAGACTAGTTCTAAAACCATTTAATATAGATTCAGAAGCCGTGGGTGATAAAATCCACAAGCGTGGTAATTCTGATTCTAAAATCCGGTTTTTATCTCCTTTAGCCTGACGCTTTATTTCAGCAAAAATATCAAATAACTTATTAATACAACTGCGAATTTCTACAATTGTAGCCGCATTTCTAAATGGTTCAATTAATGCGGGTTCAGTTGCCAACTTTCCTAACAGTCCTAATTCTATTTTATCGCTTGTCGATTGAGGGAAAGGTGCGTAATAAACATCAATTTCTCGTATTTCTGCCGGAACTTTGCGACTTGTTTCTACTTCTCCCAATGGTTGTAACAATTCTTTAAGATAGTCTTTTGCGAACTGGTCGTAGGGAAACCTGGTCATTAGCTGATGTTTTGGCTGTACCAGTATTTTACATGAGTGCGTTAGCGTAGCTCACCGTAGGTATCGCCTACAGTTTACTTGAAGAATACGAGCACTCTTTAATCGCTTACAGCATCAAAGAGTTCTTTTTAACAGATCGCCGCGTTCCTCTCTCTGGATACTGGGGACTGGGAAAACATTCCCAAATATGTTTGGGCTTAGAACAAATTCCATAATTTTTCATTTTAATCCCCCATCCCCAATGCCCAATGCCCAATC
>NZ_JADEXR010000285.1 GCF_015206995.1 aff. Roholtiella sp. LEGE 12411
GTAATGTAGCGATCGCTCCCAATTATGCCATCATTTGAAAGATAAGCATTATCTGTCCAGCTACCTGTAGCATCCGCAGTACCTTGGTTTGTAAGCGTCCAAACAATCTCAATCTGTTGTCCAGAAATGGCTTCCACTGGGGCGGTAATGTTGCTGACTACTAAATCAGGGGCTTTGAGTGTGATCGCTACTGCTTGAATATTGTTAGTTTCATCTGTTTCGCTTTGCTGATTGTTACGATCTGCAACAAATAGCAGGTAGCGATCGCCTATAGCAGTGCTAGGTAAAGTTACATTTTTATTAATGGTATAACTTGTATCCGCAGTCAAGGGAGTTTGAGTAGAAATCAGTTCTGAAGTAACTAAGGTATCAGAACCATCTAAAGTTTGATCACTGGAGATATAAACATAGTCATACCAATCACTTGGTGCAGCTCCCGTACCTTGGTTTTTCACTGTCCAAGAAAGAGCAACGGTATCACCTAACACCGCAGCATTAGGTACTGTTGCAGAGTCAACTATTAAATCAACTGTCGAAATGTTGATGGGAATGGCATAGACATTATCAGTTTCGCTGGTTTCACCTTGAACATTGTTACGATCTGCAACAATTAGCAAATAGCGATCGCCTGTAACCGCATTTGGTAAGGTAATGTCTAGAGTGGCATTATAGCTAGCTGCCGCAGCCAGTGGGGTATCACCACTAGCCCAGCGTAAGCCAATAAACTGATCGTTGCTGTCAAAGGTAGCATCAGTGGAGATGTAGATCGTATCATACCAATCAGCATTGGCCGCAAAAGAACCAAGGTTCGCCACTGTCCAAGCAACGTTGATGGTTGCACCAATAGAAACTGATTCTGGAACAGTACCATTAGTTACAACTAAGTTAGGTGCATCAATGGTGAAGGGAATCGCTCTCAGGTTGTTGGTTTCGTCGGTTTCACCTTGGGCAGAATTGGCATCAGCTCTAAATAGTAAATAACCACTGCCCACAGGGGCTTGATTTGGTAAGGTAATGCTGCGATTAATTGTATAATTTGAGCCAGCCGCTAAGGGAGTTTGACTAGCGATGGATTCCGAAGTAACTAAAGTATCAGAACTGTCCCAAGTTGCATCAGTAGAAATATAAATTCTATCCGTCCAATCTGCGGGGGCTGTGACTGCACCTTGGTTGGCTACTGTCCAAGATACATCAATTGTTTCACCCAAAGCCCCTGATTCCGGTGCGGTAGCCGCAGAAATTGTTAAATCTGGTACACCAATAGTAATGGGGATAGCCCGGACATTATTGTTTTCGTCAGTTTCGCCTTGATAGTTGGAGCTGTAATAATCGTAGTAGTCTGTTCTAAAGAGTAAGTAGTAATCACCTGCGGGACGGTTAGGTAATGTAATACTCCGGTTAATAGTATAGTTTCCTCCCGCAGCTAACGGGGTTTGGGTGGAGATATATTGAGCAGTAATGAAAGAATCACTGAAAGCACTAAAAGTATTATCTGTTGATAGATAAATACTGTCATACCAATCAGCTGGAGCCTGAACTTCCCCTTGGTTGGTAACAGTCCAAGATACATCAATAGTGCCATTGGCAATACCGTTAGTTGGGGCAGTAGCATCGGAAATTATTAAATCCGGGGCTTTGATATTGATGGGAATAGCCCGAACATTATTATTTTCGTCTGTTTCTCCTTGCTGATTGTTACCATCAGCCTTAAATAGCAGATTATAGTTGCCAACAACAACATTGGGTAAATTAATACTGCGGTTAATAGTGTAATTACTACCTGCGGCTAGCGGTGTTTGCGTAGTAATTGATTTAGAGGTAAGCAAACGGTCATCAAAGTCACCAAAGATATTATTAGTAGAGAGGTAAACAGAATCAGACCAGTCTGTCGATGCCGTGAAATTACCTTGGTTAGTGACTGTCCAAGACACGTTTACGGTGCCATTTACAACTCCCATCTCCGGTGCTGTTACAGCTGATACGACTAAATCAGGCGCACTCAGAGTAATAGGAGTAGCGACAACATTATCAGTTTCGTTGGTTTCTCCTTGGGCGTTGTTACCGTCTGTGACAAAAAGTAAATAGCGATCGCCTACCTTAGTTTGTCGTAGAAAAATATTTTGATTGATGACATAGCTAGCACCTGCGCCTAAAGGCGTGTTATTACCAGTCGAAACTTCTGTAACATAAGTGTCGCTACTATCCCAAATTTGGTCCTCAGAAATGTAAACTCCGTCGTACCAGTCGGCATTAGCAGATATTGCACCTTGGTTACTAACAGTCCAAGATACAGAAATCGTCTCACCCAAGGTAGCTGATGTTGGGGCACTAGCAGAAACAACCAAATTTGGGGCAGTTAGCTGAATTGGTAGTGCCCGGACATTGTTAGAACCGTCTGCTTCACTCTGCTGATTAGCTCCATCGGTGAGAAATAGTAGGTAGCGATCGCCGATTGCAGTATTGTTAGGAAGGGATATGTTCTGGTTAAAGGTATAACTGCTTTCCACAGCTAAAGGGGTATTTTCT
>NZ_JADEXR010000286.1 GCF_015206995.1 aff. Roholtiella sp. LEGE 12411
CTAGGAAGGCGCAGGGAAATAATAATATCCCTGACCAACCTACGAATACGAAGCGATCGCGCTTTAACCAGTCGTCTAGAACGTCAAACCACCCTCTACTGGGCGTGCGTCCAACTGCGATGGTCATCGAACTAAAATCCTCTTTTTACTAAAATTGCAACGTTTCTAAGGCAGAGCTTTCTTGAGGAGCCAGTCCAGTTGCGGGTTTTACCCCGTTTAGTCAAGTGGCACAATCCCTCTATCAGCTACTGCGGTGAGGAATTAACGTTTTTTTTGACACTCTCAGCTGCTTTAAAGCATCTAAGATTCTGAGAACTTGCCGCTTAGTCAAGTTAGCATTTCTCAGGGTTATGCCTTTACCCGTACCATTCGCTAGTAATCTAGCTTTTGGTATCTTAATGATTCTTAATTTATCATACTAGTCTGGGTTTTAGCCCAACACACGGAAGTGAATCGGGTATTTGACACGAACCTATATAAATAATATGAATATCAGAAATTTAACAATTTGACACAAGTTTTCTCAGAAATCTAATAAAGTTTAGTGTAGAGAGACAAAAGTAGCCAACCTCTTCTCAAGAGGTTAAAAGGTAGAACACACAAGGGTTATTCCATTTTCAATATTCTATTTTAGATTTTGAATTATACATTCGCGTAACGTCTCCAAGAAAATGGGTACTGGCCCCTCAGCTTGCAAGATATCCAGTTCCAATGGCAGACTTTTAGAGAGAGTATCTCACGGGCCAAGGTAGTTCAATGACGGCATCAACAACGATTAACAAAGGCGATCGCCTCCTGCATCAAAATGTTCTCGGTTCTCGTCGGTTCAGCAACTACTGGTGGGCAATTATCGTTACCCTAGGGGCTACAGGCTTTTTGCTGGCTGGGATATCCAGTTACCTAAGAGTTAATTTACTCATAGTTACCGATCCAACACAACTGGTATTCGTGCCTCAAGGATTGGTAATGGGGTTATACGGCACTGCTGGCTTACTTTTAGCCTTGTACCTATGGCTAGTAATTTTATGGGACTTAGGCGGCGGTTACAACGAGTTTAATCAGGAAACTGGCACAATCAAAATTTTCCGTTGGGGATTTCCTGGCAAAAACCGCCGTATTGAGATTGGTAGCAGCACAAAAGATGTTCAATCTGTGCGAATAGATATCAAAGAAGGACTTAATCCCCGTCGCGCTCTCTACCTGCGCCTTAAGGGCCGGCGAGACATACCTTTAACACGGGTAGGTCAACCGTTATCCTTAACAGAGTTGGAAACCCAAGGTGCAGAGTTAGCCCGCTTTTTAGAAGTACCCTTAGAAGGACTCTAAATTTGGGATTAGACATAGCAGGAGGCAACCCGATAAGAGAGATAAGGAGAATAACTAGCTCCTCTCTCCTTGTTGGATCAATCTAAAATCTAAACCCGCTTGAAACGATAAGATACTCTGGTTGAATCAGTAACTGGCAATGCGGTTAAAAATTTCACAATTTTTGCTTGCTTTTTTGATCATCGGTGCTTTGACGTTAGGAGGATGTTCAACTCAGCAAGTCGCTACTACTTCTTCTCCAACTTCGGCAGCTACCTCTCCAGCAACCGAGGCAACCACTAAAGTAACTACTGAAGCAACATCTGTATCTGAAACTACTAGTGAGAATGTACCAGGAATGACAGATTTACCACGCCTTGAAGGCAACGCTACTGTAGTAATTACGGTTAAAGGCTCACCAATTACGATCGCAGTAGACGGCACTAATGCACCAATTACAGCTGGCAACTTCGTAGATTTAGTACAAAAGGGTGTATATGATGGCTTAGCTTTCCATCGAGTTGTGCGCGATCCCCAACCGTTTGTGGTTCAAGGGGGCGATCCTCAAAGCAAAGACCCAAAAGTTCCAGCAAATAGATTAGGAACGGGCAGTTACATTGACCCAAAAACCGGAAATGCTCGCTACATACCCTTAGAAATCACGCCAAAAGGTTCAAATACACCAACTTACAATAAACCCTTTGATGCCACCGCTCAACCCGTCTTGTTGCCCCATAAACTGGGTGCAGTAGCGATGGCGCGATCGCAACAACCCGACTCTGCTTCGTCACAGTTTTACTTTGCTTTAGCAGATCTGGCATTCTTGGATGGCAGCTACGCCGTATTTGGTTATGTCACTCAAGGCCAGGATGTAGTCAACAAGATTCAGCAAGGCGATCGCATTGACTCTGCTAAAGTCACCCAAGGCGCTGAAAATCTGAAAACCCCTGGTTAGTTAGAGGAAAGGGAGTGGGGGAGTGGGGGAGTGGGGGAAAAATAATTAATGACCGACAATTCCTTGATGGTACAGAGCAAAAAGATTTCTCTGTGGAATCAATCCAAAATCTAAAATTGGATGACTCCTTTCTCCTGACCGAAAAAATGGGATTCAAGCCCCGTCCTTCTAGGACGGCTTTTCTTGATTTCTAATATATTCTTTAAGAACTTCTAGCGGCGCACCCCCTGCCGAAATAGCAAAATAACTCGGACTCCACAAA
>NZ_JADEXR010000287.1 GCF_015206995.1 aff. Roholtiella sp. LEGE 12411
GATAACCGCTACTCCCTTAATTTCAGATGAAGAACACTCTGATTTAATACTCTTCCCAATCGGAAGGATACTTGGCTGTTTGAGCCCATGGGGTATTATCTGACTGTGTAGATTGCTCTTCCAAGAATCGGGCGAAGAATGGTACTACTTTGACATCCGATGCTTTTACTGTGTTGGTAGACATGGTATTTTTTTTGAAGAAATACTTTTTAACCATTAATTTTATATCAGAGATTTCAGATGAACGCAAGGACAGTTAAGACACTTAAAAAAATTCGAGAAGACAGTTAAGACAGTTAAAAAAATATTTTATTAAATTGTCAAAAGAGAAAATTAATAAGATCATAGCTATAGCAATACTATTTGATTTTTGAAAATCAAAATCAGTTGCGACCCCCCTGTACTTCCCCCGATGCTTTGGGGGGGGCGGCGATCGCGGGGGGTAATTTTTTTCACAACTTTTCACAACTCCTGCAAGAATTGCTATAGATAAATAACTATAGGATTCCTATTTGATTTTTGAAAAAACTGCGTACACTTCTAACTCCCTTTTTCCCTATTCCCCATTCCCTATCCCCCATTCCCTGTCTCTACGAGTTAGTTCACGAATCAAATCGGATTACTTATTCTTAAATCTTCTGCCTCTAGCTTGAAAAAGGAAGTCCCTAAAAACATGGAACCTGTGGTAACGCAACGGTTGATTATACGTCGTCTAGCAGAGACAGATTTGCTTGATTTTATCGCATGTCGAACTCACCCTGATGTTTTACCCTGTATGCTTGAAGAACCGCCAATTACTGAGGAGATAGCACAGCGTTTTCTCGCTCACCAAGCAGTATTGGAGATTGGCGATGAACGCGGCTCTATCACCTTTGCCATTCACCATATAGACGATGCCAAAATGATTGGTGAGGTTAACATCCACCTCTTGCCAAAACAACAAAGTCACGGTGAAATCGGATGGTTACTTCATCCGGACTATCAAGGACGTGGTTATGCAACAGAAGCGGCACAAGTATTACTTACTTATGGCTTTGCACACCGCAAGTTACACCGAATCACCTCAATGTGCGACACACGTAACACAGCATCCATTCGGCTTATGGAACGTCTCGGTATGCGGCGTGAAGGACATCTCAAGCAAAGCAATTTTATGCAAGGCGCGTGGCAAGATGAGTACATCTACGCCTTGCTCAGCGACGAATGGCTTTTACGACAAACGGTTTAGGAGGTTTTATCATCCTCTCAGCGATATCTGTTTGCGTTTCGGTTTTGTAACTAATGAAATTTCAGCCTATCTCTCCACCGAAGCCCTCAGATTGTGGCATAATAAGCCGATCGCACACACTAGTTAGCCATCAATCGTGCAAGATACCGACTCTATGAACGACCTTGCTGCTGCTTTGCAACAGCCAGCAGACCTTACCTTTGAACTACCAGATCCAGAAGATGAACAGATTCCAGAGTCAGATTTTCAACAGCAACTTGATGTAGCTTGGCAAGTATGCGATCGCTTTGATTTGCAAACTGAAATCTGGCGAGGACGAATTTTACGCGCTATCCGCGACAGAGAGAAAAAAGGTGGTGACGGACGCGGTACTGGCTTTCTTCGATGGCTAAAAGAACGAGAAATCAGTAAAAGTCAGGCTTATGCTTGGATACAGTTAGCTAATAGTGCAGATACTCTCATAGAAGACGGTAAACTTGACCCAGAATCTGTCAACAACTTCAGCAAACGCGCCTTTATCGAAACATCCAAAGCAGTCCCAGAAGTTCAACAGATGGTGAGTGAAGCCGCACAAAAAGGCGATCGCATCACTAGGCGGGAAGTGCGCCAACTCACTGACGAATGGACAGCCATGTCCTCAGATTTACTACCTGAACCAGTCAAGTTAAAAGCAGCAGATAACACCCTTCCCTCGCGCTACATCGCCCCACTGGTAAAGGAAATGGAAAAACTGCCAGAATCCCATCAAAAATTTATCCAGAAGGAAATTGCTGCTAACCCTGATGTGGATACCCTCAAACAGGTAACTACAGAAGCGCGTAACTTAGCGAAATATCTCAAAGGAGCGGCTCAAGTTCAGGCGTTGACTCAGGAAGATGTTGATATCGAAACTGCTTTAGAAGAAGCTCAAAGAGTTGGTTGTTTAAGCATAGCTGCTGATTTGGTCAATCAAGCATCCCAGATAGAACAAACGATCGCTAAATTATACATGACTTGGAAACGCATCGGTAGCTTAGCAGATCGGTTGTATGTGGATACAGGTGCAAGTACGCCTAATTTGCGATCGCTCCTCAATTGCTTAGAACCTCTAGGCGGTGAAATCATGGAACTCCAACTTAGTGGCGCGACTGAACACACTGTACGTCTGCAAATCCAAGAAACGAATTAAATGAAAAACTGCATCCACAAGGGCATGGAGAATGGGGAATGGGGCATGGGGAATGGGGAATGGGGC
>NZ_JADEXR010000288.1 GCF_015206995.1 aff. Roholtiella sp. LEGE 12411
CAGCAGTTCCTCAGTTTGTATATCAGGAGACACCAACGAGAAATCCTTGAGATGCACCACACTCAACTTCCATGCTTGGGAACAATGCTTAATTTACATGATTTTTAGCCTTAACTGAACCGTATTGTCCTAGAAGTCAAAGCTTTTCTAATTGCAAAGCCTCTATGCTTTAATTCTGCTGCAAATACAACTTCTCCTGTAGCATCGTTAACTAATGCAATTCCTGTATTTTCTGCACCAGGGTCAATCTTTAATCGCAGTGGTGAGACTGGCGAGTCGGGACGCAAATCTTTCATAATAATTGTGAACGGAAAGCGCCTAAATACTGCTGCTTTTTTGTTCCTGAGTAATTGCCTAGCTTGTGCTGAGTGAATTGGGTCTAATGGTCTTTTTTCTGAATCAATAACAAATACTTTGGACATAAGTCCCTCCTTTCGGGTAATGTTAGCTTCGTCAATGTTTAAGGTCGGTAACTATCTCAAAAGCACTAGCTTAACCCTTAAACCTGTTTAACCTTTGAGTTCTAGAGCAGAGAACTAGCTACGCATTCTCTGGTAGGTCTTGAACACTTGCCTTAAACGTAGTGATTTAACACTTAGACTGGTCAATTAGGCTCTTTCAAGCCCCCACTATATCGGTACTCCGATTAGTGGTGGGTAGTTGACATCAGTTTCCATAATTTCGTTCCTAGCCTCTGGCTAGGAATGCTTTTTTCGGGACTAAAGTCTGACAATCTTGAAAAGTTTAGATGTCTCCGACAAGCCGCCCTACAGCTACATCAGATCTGGTGTAGGTGTAGGTGTCTTTTAGAGCGATCGCTCATGCTTTGTAATTTATATTTAATATCAAGTCCGCTTAATTACTTGTAATTCAAAATTCCCGGTGTCTCCGTGTCCCCGCATCAGCCTTAACTACAAGTATTCAACTAAACGTGCATAAATTAATACAAAAACAATTAGCAGATAATTAGCTGTCTCCTCCTTTTGGAAAAAACTGCTTTAAAATCTCTCCTGGTTTGCGATCCCAAGTGTCAATGTGCTCGTATATCAAACCGTCTCGCTTGAGTTTATAAGTTGAGTATCCATTAAAAAACACACCCGCTTTCCAGGGAACACGTAAAACTCCACGAACTGTCCACTTCGCTAAAATGGTATCTTCGGCTAACTGATAGACATCATGCACATCAAAGTAAATTTGAGTGAAAAATAGTCGAGCATGAAATCGTAAAGTCCAAAATATGATGCGATAGTTAAATTTATATTTAAATTTGTTTACTGGATCTTGAAAGTAAATATCCTGCGTATAAATGTTATATGAGATATCTTTCTGAAAAAGTGTTGGTAAATCCTCTTTGAGAGTTTTTATTACCTTTTCTATCTGCAATTGATATTCCATACCTCTTGTCCCTTAAAAAAAGTTTCTGAACAACCTCTCTACCCCCTGCAAAATTGAAGATGCTTTACTGTTACTCACACCACCGCCGCTCCAATTTGAAAAAGTGGGAAATGACGCAGATTTAGCATAAACACTATTTCGTAAAATTTTAGCTAGGGTATTGTTATTCTCTCGCAAACCTTCGTAAAAAAAGAACACCTCTCCTTGAATGCCAAGTTGGCGGTTATATTCAATTGCCTGCACTAGATATTCTGGACTAATGCAGTAAGAACCAAGTTTTATCAGAATTCCCGGCGCTAACTTCGATCGCGTCACATTTGTGAACTGCTGGGTTATTAGTTTATCAGCGATCGCTCTATAGCTATTGAAGTCACGACGATAAATCTGCGGGTGGATGATATCGACTATCCCACGCTTGAGCCATCTTGGTGAGTCTTGCAGATATTCTTTGAACGCCCAATCATAAATATTGGGAGCCATTGATACTAGCAAGTTAGGATTAACTGCTTTCACCTCCTGGTATAGACGCGCCAAGAAGTCAGTGAGAATGTTTGCACGCCACTGTAACCATTGCCAATCCTTGGGGTTTTGTGGCGGATTATGATGAAACTGCTGGTGATAGCGTGTTACAGTTACTTGATCATAGCCACCTTCACAGGGTAACGCGGGGAAGCGATCGTCTCCTTGAATACCATCAATATCGTAATTTTTCACAACTTCTAGCACCAAGTTCAGCAAGAATTCCTGCACCTGGGGGTCAAGGGCATTCAACCACTCGAAACCGTTTTTCTTTACTAAGTTGCCCTTGCAGTCACGGGCAGCCCACTCCGGTTTTTTCTGTAGAAGTATACCACCATTCAAATTATATGAACTGGCAAAGCCGTATTCAAACCAAGGGATAACTTTTAGTCCAACTCGTCGCGCCTCTACTATAGCGGTTATCAGTCCAGTGCAGTACACTAGGAGAGAGCAATTGTACTGATAACTGGTCGGTATGAAACCCTACTCTCTCGACTTGCGCCAGAAAATTGTTGATGCTTATGCCTGCGGTGATATT
>NZ_JADEXR010000005.1 GCF_015206995.1 aff. Roholtiella sp. LEGE 12411
GGGCATTGGGCATGGGGCATGGGGTATTGGGCATGGGGCATTGGGTTGGGGATTAAAAGAATTCTTTCCCAGTCCCCAGTCTTCAATCCCCATTCCCTAACTAGTGATTGTCCCAGTCAGAGGTGAACTAGCGCTGGCGTAGTCTTTAATGGGCATTCTGCCAGCAAGGTATGCTAGACGGCCAGCAACTGTTGCCAAATTCATGGCACGAGCCATTGCTGCTGGGTTTTGGGCAAGGGCGATCGCACTATTAATCAACAAGGCATCTGCCCCCAATTCCATCGCTTCTGCGGCTTGGGAGGGGGAGGCAATACCAGCGTCTACTACCACTGGCACATTTGCATTTTCGATAATAATCTGGATATTAGCGGTTGTTTTCAGCCCTTGTCCGGAACCAATCGGTGAAGCTAAAGGCATGACGGTAGCACAGCCCACATCTTCTAAACGCTTGGCTAACATGGGATCAGCGTTGATGTAAGGTAATACGGCAAAGCCTTCTTTAACGAGTTGTTCTGCTGCTTGTAGTGTCCCAATCGGATCCGGGAGTAAATACTTAAGGTCTGGTATCACTTCTAACTTGATGAAGTTATTATCTTCCTGCCCCAATAATTTTGCCATTTCTCGCCCTAAACGAGCAACTCGAATTGCTTCTTCCGCAGTTTGACAACCTGCGGTATTGGGCAACATCCAGATTTTAGTCCAATCTAGGGCTTCAGCTAAACCTTCATGTCCCGGCGCTTTGGTTTGTACTCGCCGCACAGCCACAGTGACAATCTGGCAGTCACTGGCGGCGACGCTTTGTTGCATTTCCTCGATACTGCGATATTTGCCAGTTCCCGTTAGCAAGCGAGATTGGAAGGTTTTACCAGCAATAGTTAGTGCTGAGTCCAGAGTAGAAACTCGATTAATCGCGTCTGTACAGGAGAGTGCTGAATTTTGTATAGATCCGGTAGGAAGATGCCCGTTGGAAAAATTGGCAGAGTGAGTGAGCATGGAAGTGCGGGTAAATGGCTTAGCGTGGAAGCGCGAATAGTGGAAATCAGAAAGTAAAGGGTCAGACTTCTGCTGACAGATTAAATCGGTAATCAATGCTGCTGTTATGGGCGCCAGCAGAATCCCATTGCGGTAATGACCAGTGGCAAGGGTTAAATTTTTACAATGGCTAGTACCGAGAATGGGTAATTCATCGGGGGTGGTTGGGCGAAATCCCCACCAGAATTCCTGGATGGGATAATGCTGTAATTGAGGATATAGCCGGATCGCTGCTTGTAGTAGTGCTTGAATACCTTCTGGGGTGTTGTGGGGAGTAAAGCCAACATCTTCAACTGTTGCCCCAATCACCAGCGATCGCTTCTCTTTTAGAGACGCTGCGCGATCGCGTCTCGGTACAATGTAAATATCCTGCCCAAATAAAACCCGCTGCAAGGGTAACTCTGGCACCAATTCTGGTACTTGCACTCTCAGCATTTGTCCTTTTCGAGGACGCACAGCTATTGGTAATAATTCATTTGACCAAGCACCTGCGGCTAAAACATAATGTGCAGCCTGGATTACTCCAGCATTGGTTTGGATACCAGTAACTTGTCCTTGTTGTTGCCTAATTGCTTCTACTGTGATGCCTTGTTTGAGTTCAACACCAAGAGACTCTGCTGCTTTCCATAGCACATGCGCTAAAGCTCGGTTATCAACTTGTGCATCTTCAGGATACCACCAGCCCCCAGTTACTTCTGCTCCCAATCCTGGCTGATATTGATGAATTGTCTGTTTGTCTAACCAGTAAGCCGGGGAAGAGGAGGGGGAGGAAGCATTATTATCTCTGTTTGTCCCCATGTCCTCCTTGTCTTCTTCCCTCGTCTTTGCCTCTTCTTCAAAGACCGGTGCTAGGATACCGCAGGGCCAATAACCTGTATTTAAGTCAGTCAGTTCTTCTATTTTATGTGTCCATTCGGGATATAAAGCACGCGATCGCCAGCACAAGGAGCGCATTGCCTCATTAGAGATATTTTCTGCATCTGGTGCTAACATCCCAGCAGCGGCGTGGGTAGATGCGGCGGAGAAATCACGACAAAGCACGGTGACATGTGTCCCGCGCAGTTTTAGTTCAATGGCGATCGATAAACCAATAATGCCGCCACCAATAATTACAATCTCACTAGTCATTAGTCATTAGTCATTGATCATTAGCCACTTATTATTAGTACATAACTAATAACTCATAACTAACTAACTCACGACTGATAACTCATAACTTGTAACTAATGACTAGTACAGTACAGCAAGAATAACTAGACAGGTAGAAACAGACAAAAAATCAGATTTTATGAACGTTATAGCCTTTTATTTTTGTCTAGTCGCTTTTTGTACTAGTAACCACTACCATAAGGCTCGAATTGGTTCGTTGCTTTGATTTGCATCAGTTGATTGAGTATCTGTAGTGCTGTCTTCAGTTGAGTCATCGGCAGCGTTATTCTGGGCAACGCTAGTCCTGCTTTCATTTCTATCTGATGCAACACTACCCCTGCTTTCATTTGTTTGAGATGCAGCATCATCATTTCTGCTGCCTGCTGTGCTATTAACATTGATATTAGCTGGAAGGACTCTGGCTTTTTTGTCACTGGGAGCGTTAGCGCTTTGTTGTCCGCCCATTGGAAAGTTGATGCCTAGTAACGTACCGAGCAGAATTGCTAAGCCGCCAGCCATCAGAATTAAGGGTGTCCATCTACCCATCTTGTTTTGCTCCTTTTTAACCTTCTGGTGTCCACACTATTTGAGAACCTTAACCTAAAAATCCATCAAATTTTGTCACTTTCACATCGCCTAAACCTGAATTTGGCAGGCTAAAGGCAGGTCTGCTGTAGGAGAATGAGGAAGAAGCAATCGCATTCATTAGGTTTTGTGGCTTAACCACAGACCATTGCCGCACTTTGCTACGCCAATTTGCGGCTGATACTTTGCTTTCTACTTTAACTACGCAGGTAGCATAACTGTCGATTATGTGACAGTTTATTACCTTAGCACCGCCATTGTAGAGGTTGATACCATTTTGCTGCAAAATTGTTCGTAAATTTGCTCCAATCTCTTTCGTATGTGCCCCAAACCGTCTTTTTCTCAAGTGCAAACTCAAGGCAAGATAGGTGAATACTTGCTTTAAGCAAGTGTGGCTGAGTGGAGGCACTACGCTCTTGCATTCAATCGTTTTACCTTCAGCTAGAACCTTAGGCATTTTTAGATTGCCAAACTGGCTTTTTGTTGTATATTGACACATTGCCTTGAAAGTTGTCTCGTCGGTCCAGTTTTATGACCACAAATTTCTCACCTCAACTTTGGCTTTATGACACTACACTACGGGATGGCACTCAGCGCGAGGGGCTGTCAGTATCGATAGAGGATAAGTTACGCATTGCCCGGAGACTCGATCAACTGGGAATTCCCTTCATTGAAGGTGGTTGGCCGGGTGCTAATCCTAAGGATGTACAATTTTTCTGGGAACTCCAAGAAAATCCGCTTAAACAAGCAGAAATTGTTGCTTTTTGTTCAACTCGACGCCCTAACATGACTGCCGCAGATGAACCGTTGCTACAAGCTATTCTGGCCGCAGGGACTCGCTGGGTGACGATTTTTGGCAAATCTTGGGATTTACATGTCACAACAAGCCTCAAGACAACATTAGAAGAAAATTTGGCAATGATTCGTGACACGATTGAGTATCTCCGTTCTCAAGGGCGTCGCGTTATTTACGATGCCGAACATTGGTTTGATGGCTACAAGCATAATCCAGATTATGCTTTACAGACATTAGAAGCTGCGATCGCATCTGGTGCTGAATGGCTAGTTCTCTGTGATACCAATGGCGGTACTTTGCCTCATGAAATTAGCCAAATCGTTCAAGATGTGGTAGGAGTGACTGGGGAATGGGGAATGGGGCATGGGGCATGGGGAATGGGGAAAGACTCTTCCCAATCACCAATGCCCCAAATTGGCATTCACACTCATAACGATTCGGAAATGGCGGTTGCTAACGCCTTAGCAGCCGTTATGGCAGGGGCAAACATGGTACAAGGCACAATCAACGGTTACGGTGAACGTTGTGGTAATGCTAACCTCTGTTCGTTAATTCCTAATTTACAACTGAAGTTGGGTTACAGTTGTATCACAGAAGACCAGCTAACGCAACTTACAGAAGCTAGTCGTTTTGTTAGCGAAGTAGTGAACCTTGCCCCCGATGAACATGCTCCCTTCGTAGGACGTTCGGCTTTTGCTCATAAAGGCGGTATTCATGTATCAGCCGTGGAACGTAATCCTCTGACTTACGAACACATTCAGCCAGAACAAGTTGGAAATCGTCGCCGCATTGTGATTTCTGAACAGTCTGGACTCAGCAATGTTTTAGCTAAAGCTCGCAGTTTTGGAATTGAACTCGATCAGCAAAAGGCAGAGGCTAGGGAAATTCTTCAGCGCCTCAAAGATCTCGAAAGTGAAGGATTTCAATTTGAGGCAGCAGAGGCAAGTTTTGTACTGTTAATGCACGAAGCTTTGGGAGATCGCCAGCAGTTCTTTGAAATTAAAGGGTTTCAAGTCCACTGTGACTTGATTGAGGGAAAAGAAACTAGCAACGCTCTAGCCACAGTTAAAGTAGCTGTTGACAGTAAAAATATTCTGGAGGCAGCAGAAGGCAACGGCCCGGTGGCAGCTTTGGATGCAGCTTTACGCAAGGCTTTAGTGAACTTTTACCCTCAGATAGCGACTTTTGAATTGACAGATTACAAAGTGCGGATTCTCAACGGACATACAGGGACGGCGGCGAAAACCCGTGTGTTGGTAGAATCAGGCAATGGTTATCAACGCTGGACTACGGTAGGGGTTTCTACCAATATTTTGGAGGCTTCCTATCAAGCGGTAGTCGAGGGTTTGGAATATGGTTTGTTATTGCATTCCCAAGCAGAAGCTGCGGTGAAAACTTCTAGTTGACAAAAATCACCATATACTCATGGGTCATCTACGCTCTATTTTCTATGAGAATGGGAAGCGATCGCCAGCCAACAGCAGTTTCTAGACTCAATTGCTAAAAACGAGGCAGGAACATGAGGGAAACACTAACTCAAAAGATACAGACTGACTTTGACCGAATTGCATTACTAGAGCAGCCAACATGGAATCACAACAGTCACTATCACAGTTTCCTGCTGAAACAACTACCAACCCACTGTACAAACATTCTTGAAATCGGTTGCGGTACTGGAACATTCTCTGGTTTGTTGGCTCAACGCTCTAACAAGGTTATTGCGATAGACTTATCTGCCAAAATGATAGAAGTAGCTAAGCGCCAGTGTGAGTGTTATACGAATATCGATTTTCAAGTAGCTGACATCTTGCAGTGGGAGTTTCCAGTTGATCATTTTGATGCGATCGCTTCTATTGCAACTTTCCACCATTTGCCACTTGAGAGCTTACTGCCCAGTTTGAAGACTACATTAAAACTGGGTGGCAAATTATTAGTTTTAGACTTACTAGAACATGAGATTGTAAGGGACAGCTTGAGTGATGTGATTGCTGTCCCACTTAGCTGGATATTCCAAGTGTTTAGAAATAAGCGTATCAGACCAACACTGGAAGAAGTGGAAGCATGGAGAGAGCATGGTCGTACAGACAAGTACCTAACTCAATCACAAGCACAGCAAATTTATACAAAAGTGCTAACGGGAGCAATCGTCAGGAAGCACTTGTTCTGGCGTTATTCAGTTTTATGGGAAAAAGAGCGTATTGTAGGCAACCGAGAAACGCTATAATTTCAACCTCAGCTTTTTTTAAGCGTTTTAAACCCGTCGGACTCACCTTATAAGAGGTAAAAGTAATTCCTTTTGCTTTTTTCTTGACTAGTGCCTAGTACTGATATGGTTAAATTAGTGGCTTGTTTACTGTGAATGCAAAAATAGCAGTACAGTGTCCAATTCCAGACAAACAATAATTGTTACTCCCACACCGAAAACGCAACCGACAATATAGGCACAGATATAAAAAGCTAATGCTGCAAATACGTGGTCGATGCCTGCGACAAGGACTTGATTTTACCAACGTTCTAGGAGAAATTTTCCCAGGCTTGGGCAAGCAATTTGCTCAGCCAGCGTCGTTGTTGCCGATCCAGCATTGAGTCATCCGCTAGTACCTGAGCGGTTAATTCTTCCAAGGATTGACCCTGAGCGCGGACAATTTTAACGACTCCAGCGATCGCAGCGGCAACTAATTCTTCATCAACAGGCTTTTGTCGCAGGGCAACAATTTCTTGGGGACTGTCTGGAATGGGATAATTCATGGCGTGGGTTAACAGAAATAAAAAATGAACAATAAACTTGACAAACTCTTAAAATTTCTTTACTGAATCTTTATGCAACTAATAGGGCGGAGTGTAGCGTACTTTCTGCCTTTGTAAAATCTGTCTTAGTGAGTAGATTGATCGGAGATGTCAGGGAAAGATGAGAGAAATCCTTTATTTAGAAATTCCGACTCCGGATACGGCGTCTGTACGTAACTGGTTGCAAACAGATTTCAAACCAGCAAATGGGGAAAAGGTGCTGACCCCGGAAGGCTTTCGCCTGAGAACACCTGCTGGAACTACAAATGCTAGTGAGGCTATTCCCGAAAAATTACCTAGTGAACTTTCTGTATTTGTCTGGTCGGTGCAACGAACTACCTATCTGAAAGTGTTTCGTTGGGCAGATCAACCCTTTCCTGGAGAGGGACAAATCCTCCAACGTTTGGCCACAGAAATCAGGAGCCGTTTTCCGCATCACTACCCAGAACCGCCAGCGATTGATTTATCCCAACAATCAATTTTTGCAGCACTAAGCTCTGTCTATCCCCTCACCGTCAAGTATTTTCAGAAAATGCCCAATGGGGAATATGACCTCAAGCGTGCCTACTGGTGGGAACAAAGATGGCGTGAAGGGGTACGCAATCCCCAGCAGCCGCGACAGGTTGTGTTCTCACACAACAGAAGTACAGAGAAAAATTTCCCACCCTCCCCCTCTTCATCACCAACCTACGACATCATCTATATTGGCGGCGCGTTAGGCGTGATTCATGCAGCAGTGATGGCAAAACTGGGATACAAAGTCTTGCTACTAGAGCGAATGCCATTTGGGCGGATGAATCGAGAATGGAATATTTCCCGCGATGAGATTCAAAGCTTAGTTAACCTGGGTTTGGCAACGCCCGCTGAGTTAGAAACTATTATTGCTAGGGAGTACAAAGACGGATTCAATAAATTTTTTGATGCCAATAATCCGTCTAAACTGCGATCGCCTGTCTTACACACACCCACAGTGCTAAATTTAGGCTTAGATTCCGAGAAATGGCTACAGATGTGTGGACAAAAGTTACAAGCAGCAGGTGGTGAAATCTCGGATGAAACAGAGTTTATCCGCGCAAATATTGATAAATCACAAGTAATAGTTACAGTCAAGCATTTACCCAGCCAAACAGAGAAGCAAGTAAGTGGACGACTGCTAGTAGATGCAATGGGATCTGCCTCTCCAATTGCTTGGCAATTAAATGGTGGTCGTGCCTTTGACAGTGTATGTCCAACAGTAGGAGCAGTAATTGAGGGCGGATTTGAGTCAGGAGTGTGGGATTCTCAGTATGGAGATGTTCTTTATAGTCACGGAGATATCTCGCGGGGAAGACAGTTGATTTGGGAATTGTTTCCTGGAGCAGATGAAGAACTGACAATTTATTTATTTCATTACCACGAAGTTAATCTTGAAAATCCTGGTTCATTGTTGGAGATGTACGAAGACTTCTTCACAATTTTGCCAGAGTATCGCAGGTGCGATATGGACAAATTAGTGTGGAAAAAGCCGACATTTGGCTATATACCCGGACATTTTAGTATAGACAGTAGCGATCGCACAGTTGCTTTTGATAGATTGATTGCGATCGGCGATGCTGCATCACTCCAGTCTCCCCTAGTTTTTACCGGGTTTGGTTCTCTAGTTCGCAACTTAGAGCGCCTAACGACACTGTTGGATACCGCGCTCAAACATGACCTGTTGAGTTTCCAACACTTGAACCAAATTCGCGCTTATCAAAGCAATGTTTCTGTAACTTGGTTATTTTCCAAAGGCATGATGGTTCCGACGGGTAAATTTTTACCACCCCAGCGGATTAACGCCATGCTCAATACCTTCTTTGGGTTGTTAGTAGACGAACCCCTAGAAGTGGCAGATAATTTCATCAAAGATAGATGTGATTGGTTAACCTTTAATCGCCTAGCACTGAAAGCAGCTCGCAAAAATCCTACCTTGTTGCTATGGATTTGGGAACTTGCTGGGCCAAGAGATTTGCTCAGGTGGCTAGGTAATTATTTTAACTTCGGTCGTCATGCATTGATCAGTGCCTTGCTGAGTAAATGGTTCCCGCGCCTTCTAAACCGGATTAAACCTTGGCTGGAACCCCGCTATCCAGGATTGTGGTTGCGACTGCTGACTATTAATTATGCGATCGCAAGTGGTAAACCGCGATCGCGTAATCAGGTAGTAAAAGCTACTCCACCAACACTAATTCAAAAGTCAGAAGCGAGAATTTTGAATTAATCCAGAGTCAAGAGTCCGAAGTCAAGAGTCAATAGTCCAGAATCTAGAGTTTTTTGACCCTTGACCCTTGACCTTTGACTACTGACTATTTGGACGAAAATTCGGCAGTTCCACAGATGCTAACGACTTGCGCCCCTTGGGTGGACGTTGGGGATAAACCACTGGTGAAGGCGAATTAGCATCATTGGTGTTGTCATCTGATGAATTTTCAGATAAATTGATTGCGGATAGTTCCAACTGTGACCAGTAATCTTCAGTTTCTTCAGCATTCGTCTCGGTATGAGGTGAAGTCGCAGAAACTGGTAAGTTATTGGCTGGTGAGATTGCAACATCTGCTGTCCAGGAAATAGAGGTAGTTGCAGGAGGATTTATTTGTTCTGCAACTGGCTCCTCAAATTCCTGTTGTGGTGCAGTTTCTGGTTCTTCATCTTCCAAAATTGATGCTAAAGATTCCCAAGTAGGTGCACTAGCCTGACTGCTATCTACTGGAGTTTGAGCAATAGGCGGTGGCGGTGAGACAGATGCAGACTGAGAGGCAAAAAACATTTGGATCAGACTATCTAATTGCTGATCTAGGTTTGATGACCCTAAAGGTGAAACTTCAGGTGTCTCTGGAGAATCATCAAGTTCTGGGGAAGGGTCTGGTTGTGCTGGTGTTGGCGTGTCTCTCTTGACTGACCAGTTCCAAGATGATGGAGGAGTCGAAGCGGGTTCATTTATTTGATATGGCGGTGATGTTGACGATTCTCGCCAAGAACTATCTAAGTTGTCACTCAAGGATTCTGATTCTGCTGACCAAGGTTTGATTGGCTGTACGTCTGGAAATAAAGACCGAGCTTTTCTTGAAAATCTGCCTTGTCCGCTAGTTATGTCTTTGGGATGTTTTGCAGCATCGTCTAAAGAGTCATAGCTAGGAATGGGTGTCTCTAAACATTTTTCCAGAGCTGCTTTAAATTGCAGAGTCTGGCGTTGTTGTCGCATAAGTCTAGTACGTAACTCCCGACCAGTATTTTCTGCTTGCAATAGCTGCTGAGACTGTTCACTGTAGTTAGTTTGCAGCAACGCACATTCTCGCTCTAATTGAGCAAGGCGTTGTTGGCTAATTTGTAGCTGTGCTTTATAAGTTTCAATGAAAATCTCTTGGTGTTGAACAGTTTGTACCGCAGTCTCTAACTGTTGGAAAAGCGATTTTATTTGTTCTTGGGCGGCGGACAGTTCCTGAGTGTGTTGGTTGAGCATAGACTCAGTGACACTGGAGCGGGTTTTCTGCCACTGCAAAACCTTTTCAGACTCAGCTAAGTCGTCTTTTAGCTGCTCCACTTGCTCATATAAGCCATTATTAGCAGCACGTAATTCTTCATTCAACGCCAGCAGCTTCTGAAATTCCGAGTCAATAAGTACTTGTTTGTCTTTTTCAGGCTCTGCAACCCAGTCTTGTTGAGTGGTATCTTGTGAGAACTGTGGAACTTCAGTCTCGTAATGTCTATCTTCGGCTGGCTTGAGGAGTGGCAATTTTGTAACTGCCATATTTTCATTAGGCACAACTGAGTAAAAAGGACAACTCGCCTGCTCCAGTTGTGGCGAATTAGCAGAATTTAGGGATTCTATCACAGCCCTTTGGTTTAAGGTGTCAGCTTCATTCATTACTCTTGACCCACCTGCTTAAAAATATTCAGCAGTGCTGGCGTTAGCATTGCTGATCAACTGTGTCCGTTTAGGGTTTACTCTAGATGCCAAGTTTAACTCTCCCCAAGCATGAGTAATTAGTCATTAATTTAGAGTTTCCCATTTTGCATCTAGAACTGATGCCGTTATAACACTATGAGGCTCTGCCCCGTCAAGCTTCGGTACGAGAGGGCTTCTAGTTTAAATGCCGATGAAGGGTCTGATACTGCTTGACTTTAGTAAATAATTATGGTATTAATTAGCCGACAAATATTTACACGCTATATAAACTTTAGCGCTGTACATAATTTAGCAAACACTCTTACATCACTATCAATAAATTTGGGAGCAGAGGGGCAGTGTTTCCACTACACTTCGGCTACGCTCAGCGCTAGCGCTCAACAATCGGGGCAGAGGAGGAGGGAAGCACAAGAATAAATACTGACCCTTGACCCTTGACTCAGCACTATTTTCAAGATAGCCAACGAGGACGAAATCCAACTAAGGGCAATTGTTCTGGTCTAATTTCAACAGTTGCGGCGGCGTCGGCGATGGGTAATAAAGGCATTAACCACAGGCTACTGGTAGCGATCGCATCTCCATCATCAGTTTTCAAAGTGTTCTCAGGTAATGAGCCTGTAGAGTTTGTCTGTGGTACTACTTGGTCAAATATCAAACCCAAACCGTCGGGAGATAAACTCATTTGCACATTCCGTTGTTCGGGAGGGAGTACTAGCAGTGGTTTCTGTTGTTCAGTTTTCAGGTCAATTGCTACTACATAAGGCTGTTCTATGTATTGTTCCTTTGACACTAGCTGTGTCAGCAAACAGTAGAGGGTAGATGAAGCCGTATCAAATTGGCAGTTGATAATTGAGCCTGTTGTTTTTAATAATTGTTTCTGCACGCCTTGGTTTGTCACCAAAAATAAATCTCGCGTGTAATCTGTATTAAACTTTACCATTGCAGCTTGAGAGCCATCTTTGGAGAAAGCCTGTACTAAGCCAAACTGCGGCAGAAAATCCAGAGGTTTATTAGCATCTCCTTGCAGCGGTAGAATTGCTGCTCCCTGTCCTTGAGCAACTGCTACGGCTTTACTATCTGGCGTGATCATAAAGTCTCCCCCCGGTTGGCTTTGCAGGCGTTTAAGGGTAGGTTTTTCTCCTGAACCGTTGTTGGTTGCTGGCATAAACCATAGTCCAAAGTCACCGGGATTAGCTTTGTTTCCCCGCTGGACGACAATAGTTTCGCCATCGGGGGACAAATCAAATTTTAGATTTTGATAGTCTTTACTGTCTAAAATCAGGTCAACTTTAGCAGATGGTTCTGCTTGTTCTCCAGATTTTCCAGAAATGCCTGTTGTCGCTGTGTACAACTGAGCCGAAAGTAAATCTTGGTTCTTTGTGGTGCGAGCAGAAAATAAAATTTTCTCCCCATTGGGAAATGGCTCGAAGTCCATTACAACTAGGTCTTTGGGGGTAAGTACCCTTTTTTGCTCTTGGGTTAAGTTGTAGAGAACTAATTGCCCTCGTTCTTCTTGATTGGCTCCGATGTAAAGGATGACGCGATCGCGTGTGCGGAAGCTACCTGTAAAGGGCTGTATCACCCTATTTTTGCCTTCTTGTTGGACAAACTTATCTTTCGCTCCCTGCAACTTCACTTGATAATTGGTGCCATAGGGCGCTGGTGTCAACAATGTATATACCATTCGCCGCCCTGCCCAACTTACTTTACCTGCTAGAGGCGGATCAATCTTTAAGTTATCCTCTACGCTTTTTGTGTCCATTGGGCGGCTAAAGTTTAGGGTGAAGGAAATATCTTCTGCCCCGATTTGTTGGTTTTGCCAGCTAAAATTTCGGACGCGAGCTGTGACAACATCACCTTGTAATATCATGAACCCAATCAGCAAACTCAGCAGTAGCATCAGTAGGATTGCTATACGGTCTAGTGGTTGGGTAAATACTTTGGATTTGGTCATTGGTCATTGGGCATGGGGCATGGGGCATGGGGCATTGGGCATTGGGCATTGGGCATTGGGCATGGGGCATTGGTTCTCAGCAAAGGACAAGGGACAAATGACTAATGACTAATGACTAATAACTATAAGGATTTTTAGGTTGAGGAATTTTTTTTAGGGAGGTAGCAGCAATGGTTAGTTGGCGTTTACCTGCCAGATTTTCTGTCACCATTTGTCCTTCTACTTCTAGCCAATTATCAGCAGAGAAACGCTCTTGGTTATCTTGTAGTTTGACTGGCAATCCTATGGGGTAAGCGTCTGCTGCACAGCAAGTTAGAACAAATCGCGCCAAGAAGAAATATTCTTTTCCTATGTCTGGTGGGTACATGACAAATCCTTGCACTTTGACTTTTTGTCCTGTGTATGCATCTGGTTCAGGATAGACGTTGACAGTGCGTACCCAATCTACGAGCGATCGCTCCTCTGGACGAACAGTAGCTCGAAATGCTTGGGGTTTGATGCGTGCTGTTCCCAATAAATCGGTAACATCGCGTTGGAGTGCCTTATCACTGGCAAAGACTTGCGGTGTGATCATGAAACCCAAAATCGCTGTTGTCAACAATAGAGTACTACCCCAACCAGGAGGAAATAGAGTATTATGCTGGGCGCTTGGTGGCAAATCACGCCGCCGCCGTTGCCAAAGTTCCTGTGCTTTAAAAAAGCCAATAATGATTAAGCCAATGCTACCCACTATTGTCAACCCAAAGTAATTTGGGTGAATCAACAAATTCAGCTTGCCAGTCAGCCAGTATTTCAACATCAAAATACCCCAGGCTGTGATTGCTACTACATCCAGCCACGGGAGTAATTTATTGGGTATTTTAGATTTGCTGTTTTGGTTAGTCATTAGACAAGGGTCAAGAGTCAAAAGTCAAGAGTCAAAAGTCAATATTTGGACATTAGACTTTTGATTATTGACGAATTTTTTAAATTACGTGTAAGTTAATGAAAAGTGTGAACAAAAATGTCAGCTGGGCTGCTAAAGCAAAAAGATAAAAGATAGCTCTAGGCTTAAAAATTGATAGCATCAAGCCTACAGATTTGATATCAATCATTGGCCCAAATACCAGAAACGCTAATAAAGAACCACTACTAAAGGTCGAGGCAAAAGATAGGGCAAAAAATGAATCTACTGTAGAACAAATTGACACTACTGCTGCTAATATCAGCATGGCAACAATTGAGCTAATGGGCCCCGCACCTAGACTGAGGATCAGTTCGCGAGGAGCTAGCACTTGAATAGCCGCAGCGATCGCACTTCCGATAACCATCACTGCTCCCAGTTCCCGCAGTTCTTGAATGCTATTATCTACTAATAGGCGCAGTTTATCTGCAAGTGGTTTACTGGGGCTATAAGGCGAGGCATTTGTCTGGATGAAATCATTGTCTATTCGCGTGGGTATACCCGCTTTTTCTCCAATAAAATAAGTTCCCGATTGTAATAAACTGGGTGCTGTTGCTTCATGTTCTACCTGATAACGTCCCTTGCGGTGTTTGGGTTCAGGTTTTGAGGGTGGATTAAACTTCAAATAACGAGCGATCGCAGGTTGAACGATAGGACTTAAGTCTTTTTGAAAACTGAAAATAAAACCGATAATTGTGGCGATTAATAAGGAAAATACGACTCGTAACACCACTATTTCCGGCTGATCTCGAAATGCCGTCCAAGTTGACCAAATTACAATTGGGTTAATTGTCGGTGCTGCTAATAAAAAGCCAATTGCTACTGGTGTGGGTACTCCCTGCATCAACAACCGCCGCGCCACTGGCACATTGCCGCACTCACACACCGGAAAGAAAATGCCGATCATACTGCCGAATAAAGCACCTAGTAGCGGATTTTTGGGCATTTTTTCCACCAATTTGCGCTCATCCACAAAAAATAATAGCAAACTGGAGAATAAAACCCCAAGAAGCAAAAACGGCATCGCCTCGACTAGCAGACTTAAAAATAACGTAAAACCATTGTTCAGTTGATTCATGAGCGTCGCAGTCAAAAGCGATTTTGAGTTTTAGGGTTCTGCCTAGTCATTCTATCGAAATGGGGATCAAAAGCATGTAGGGACAATTAAACAACATTTGAACAGATCATTGCTCTTTATTTTCAAGTAACGCTTAAGCGCTATAAACCTTTCTTCTTCCTAAATATGGATTTTACCTGAGTGTATTTACTGTCGATGACTAGTCCTAAGATTGTCTAACTTCCGAAATTGTTCCGATGCTAAACCGCAAGTAGCTAGCTACTCATACAACATTTAATCACTTATGTTTATATTTACCGTAATTTGTTTGATAGTATGTTAGCCTAGGCGCATTTTCATCAAGGATTTACACTTATTCAATATTTTGGGATCGTTGGTACTACCATCATTGACTCTGCTTATTTCAAGCAAAATCTCCTCTGAGCTTTAGTTGATTTGCTACTACAAAAATCCTAAAACTGCAACAACAAAGTTTAGCCGGTACAATAACTGCTAATAAGTCTTTTGTCCAAAAATCGCTCAGTTGGGGTTATGGCAAATTCCATAATTTTCATTTGAATACCACTACCCCAATGCCCAATGCCCAATGCCCAATGCCCAATGCCCAATCCCCAACCCCCAATCCCTTTTACCTGTCTTTGTAAAAACCAGGGTGTCTAGTGTCAGAAGAATTCAGTTGCAAAATCTTACCACCATTTTTGTCTGAGGGTAGCGATCGCGATCTCGGTTTAGAGTCAACCCTCCAAGAATTATCAATGTACAATTTCCAAGTGGAAATCAACTGTACTGGTGCAGAGATCGCTAATTTTTTTGAAAGATATCCCTTGCTACCAGGAGCAATCTTGGTAGAACAGGGAAAGTTCACTGGGATGATTTCCCGGCGGCGACTGCTAGAGTTTTTGATTCGCCCGCATGGACAAGAGGTGTTTTTTCAGAAATCGTTAAGTGTTATCTACAGCTATACACGGACAACGATTTTGCTACTTCCTGATACAACATCTATTTTGACTGCGATGCAACTTAGCTTAAAGCGATCGCCTGAACTATTAGCAGAACCAATTGTAGTCAAGACGGCATCTGGTGTCTACAGATTATTAGATGTACAGGAGTTGAATATTACTTCTTGGCAAATTCAAGGAATCGAAAATTTGGTGCGGTATGAACGTAGCCAAGTTCAGATAATTCAAAATGATAAAATGGCTAATTTGGGGCGTTTAGTTGATGGGGTAGCACACGAAATTTTAGACCCCGTGGGTTTTATTTGGGGTAACTTAACTTATGTTTCAAACTACAGCCAAGATTTACTCAAGTTAATAGCAGCTTACGACCAAGAATTACCATCAGCTTCTGAAGAAATTCTTCAGATTAAAGAAGAGATTGAATTTGATTTTTTAGAACAAGATTTATCGCGATCGCTTGCTAGTATCCGCACTGGAGCAGAAAGATTAAAAAAACTCGTCACCAGCTTGCAAAATTTCTGTCATATTGATGAAATTTATCCAAAACCAGTAGATTTACATGCTTGTATAGATAGTATTATTTTATTAATTAATAGCCGTCTCCAAGGAGAAATTGAAATAATAAAATATTATGGTAAACTGCCACCATTGTATTGCTTTATAGGTCAGCTAAACCAGGTTTTTATGAATATTTTAAGCGAAGCTGTAGATACTTTACTGAATGAAGCAGTACGCCAACAATTGCATGTAGAGGACACAAAAACTGTTCCAAAGCCTCGAATTGAGATTACTACAGAAGTTATTTCACAGAAAGCAAACAATCCAAATGCACCAGATTCTCGCTGGGTGTTAATTCGCATTGCTGACAATGGCCCTGGAATGTCTCAGGAGTTACAACAACAAATTATTGAGTCTTTCTCTATAGAAAAAAGGGCTGGTAAAGAGACTAGTCTAACAGTAAGTTATCGGATTATTCTGGCAAAACATGGTGGTAAATTGAATTTTCGTTCCCAACTAGGTTTAGGTACTGAATTTGAAATACTTTTGCCTTTGGTATAGCAATATAGTAATCCGATTTGATTCGTGAACTGACTCGTAGAGATAGGGAATGGGGGATAGGAAAAAAGGGAGTTGCGCGATCGCTCCTGACTGGAAGCTTTGTCGAAAAGACTTTTAAAATCAGTCAGGAGATTCAAATCTCACGTTTTTTACGATTATTCTTTAAATGTTGATAACAGTAAATTTTCGCCACGTTGGTAGATATCGCGTGCGTAATCAGTCCAAGCGCCTTGTCCCCAATAACGAAAACAGCTTGTTTGCAGCAAAAGATTATGTAGCAGAAGACTGCGGTAGTGAGATTGTCTAGTAACAGATTCTGCTGAGTTAATTTGCGGTAAGGGATCAACCTTTTGATGAAATAAGCTGCTTAATTTATACATGGGAGTCAAAACATTTTCATATCCTTCTACCCAACTAATATGATTCGTCCACGAGGCTCCATCCATGTGAAAATTGGGGTTAATTTGCTTTAATTCTTTAATAGCAATCTCTACAGCTTCGGGTTGGCAATTGTCTGGTGAAACTCGTTCCCAAATATGATGTTGTCCTACTGGCTGACAAGTTGGATAGTCTTCAGGTTTACAACCAGCGGCTTCAATTAGTTCCAAATATTCTGTACCACATACCCCAACAACACCTGATTTTCCTCCCCCGTACTGCACCATATCGCGCCAAGCTTGGTTGAAAGCGCTAGGAAATTCATTCATCATGACGCCACCATTTTCGCCATCACCAATTTGACTAACTATTGGCGGCACAAATACACTTCCTATTTGTTGTTTAGATAGGGTTTTGGCTTCATAATAAGGTTGCATTTGTGCAACTAATTTAGTATCTGAACCTTGGGTTTTAATCAAAGCTGTGATGCTAATTGTTTCACCTTGAGAATTGCGGGCAATTAAACGGTGTGGTAAATGTTTGTGGGTGATAGATTGACCGTTAATTGTTTCGATAGAATGTTCTTGCACAAGTAGCCAGCGATATCCACATTCTTTTAGCGCTTTGACAAATTCAAATAGGGTATCGGGGTGGTTTGGCAAATGCATTTCTGGGGGTGAAAATCCTTTAACTCGCGCCAGTGCTTCCCAGCCAAAAATTGCCGCAAACTGATGTTGCCACGCGATGATATGCAATTTAATATCAGGTATGGGTGTAGAAGGAATAACGGCATGGCTCCACATTGTACCCAACCACTCTACATAAGGTTGATAAGTAGAATCGCAAGTAATTCGTTTGAGGTTATCGAGTACGTCGCTACGTCCCATCTGTCTGAGTCCCCACAGAAGATTACCAGAGTAATCCAACATCACGCGCGGATTGCAACCTTGATTGACGAGTTCGGGAATTAAGTCTCCCATGCGGCTGTAACAATAGGCAAAAGGCCCAGCATTGTGGTTATCCCCTTCATTGGGATGTTCAAACATGTATTGCAGATTGCTGATGAATGCACCATCATGTCCAGCGGGTATAGTTGGCTGGTGCATGTGTAAGGCGATCGCAAACACAGCATTTATATCTTTTAATCGGATATTCGTTGTTGGTAAAAATACAGGCTGATCATGGTTAACAACAGAGAGAACCTCTGTTTCCCAACCAGAAATATTCGGCAAGCCATCAATGATTTCGGGCAAAGTAGTAAGAGTTGTAGGGAAGGAAAGCATTTCTAGTTGCTCCGAAATAAAGGCTATTTAATTATCTAACCAATGCAACAGCCTCACCTGTTTAGTTGAGATATCTTTATTAGGTAGTTAGGAGAGACGCTATTAATCGCGTCTATTACGGACTCTGATAGTTGAAAAGAATACAAGCTTAAAAGTTTGCGTACTGTTTTCTAAAGAATAATCGTCTTATTACTGCTGCAAAGCTAGCGCCACTGCTTTGCTTGCAGCAGTTCCAAGACAACCTCAACCGTCTTGATTTACGAACTGAATCATCAAAACTTACGTGTCTGCACGAAAGTAATCATGTTCTTGACCAGAACAAATCACTGAAACGATGCATTTTCGTCGAAAAATTCAGTTTTGGTATTAGCTTCTTCAGTTTTTCGCCAGGCTGTTGTTTTCTCGGCGGAGTTGCTATTCGTAAAATCAGATCTAGCAACCAAGGAGCAAGGCGTTGACACCATACTGCTAAATGACATTGCCATCCAACTAAAATTTCTGGTGCATCTCTTTGCAGTCCGGTGACGAGTACTTGAGCCACTTGCTGGGGAGTCATGGGGATCACCCAGCGAAATAATTTCAAGTCGCGCACCATGTCTGTGTCTGTGAGAGAAGGCAGTAATGCGATCACTCGGATATTGTGTTCCGCTAATTCTCGACGCAGAGCTTGAGTAAACCCTAAGATTGCGAACTTGGTAGCTGAGTAAGTTGCCATTGTTGGTGCGGCGACTTTCCCCATCAGGCTCGACACATTCACGATTGTCCCTTGCTTTTGGCTGGCCATGCGTCGAGCTATCAGGCTTGTCAAGGTGTACATTCCTAATAAGTTCACAGAGAGTTCTTCTTGAACTTGGGGTAGTTTAGATTGCAAGAACGAGTTTTGGTATGCGACTCCCGCACAATTAACCAGTAGATGTATTGGGCCATAACTGCGCCAAAGCTGGGCAATGGCAATATTCACAGCTACTGACTGAGTTAAATCTAACGCTACGATCGCAGTCTCTACACCCATCGCCTCGATTTCGCTGGCTACCTCGACTAACTTTTGGCGATCGCGTGCTACTAATATCAGCCGCTGTATGCCTTGTTGGGCTAGTTGCAGAGCGATCGCTCTCCCAATACCACGGGAAGCCCCAGTAATTAGAGCAGCCTTACCTTGAATATTCATGGTTTTTAACCTCCAAAATCTAAGTCTTACCGCACTCTTTATTCTTCATTGCCTACAGACACAGTTAGAACTACTCGCATCCGGGCACAGGGTAAGACAAATAATTAGTTGTAATTGAAATCAAAAGGGCACTTAGCCTTGAGAAGCAAGATATTTCTGGGTTAATCTGCAATACCTCATCATTCATCCATACGAGGTAGAAATTTCTCGCTTTTAACCCCACAATCAGTTCTTAACACAGTTGGCTGAATGGATGTAGCTCATAGGTTTTACCTCTTTTAGATTCAGAGCGTTCATCAGCATCGTTGACATACACACGTTAGCAACTAAATCAAGGTATTGCAATATTTTTTAAATCAGCATTACTTAATACTTGTTAACATCCAGTATATATATAGAAAATTTTTTGTTATATAAGTTTTTATAAACACTGCTTGATAAATGTCTTAATTCCCTGACAAAAACTCTGATCATCCTCTATAACTGCAACAAACTTGGTTGCATTACAAAATTTTTATCAGAAAACCGTAGCCTTAGATACAAAAAAAGCATTTTATTTATACCCTCATTTCAAATTGCCAGTAATCTTCTTCGGTATAACTAGACGGGGATCATTGCCTAGTCTGCGGTGCAAAGATTTCAGTATTCCAAGTGCACACATATAGTAATCCGATTTGATTCGTGAACTGATTCGTAGAGATGGGGGAATGGGGGATGGGGAGTTAGAGGTGTAGGCAGTTTTTTCAAAAATCAAATAGGAATCCTATATATCAGGACTTACGCAACTGGCATATTATTTTAAGTTCGTGGTAAGGACTTTAGTCCTCACTACAAACAAAAAATTGAGATTTTTGTGACACTTGCGTAAGTCCTGTATATATATAGATATATCTAACTTCTAAGGCTATCTAAAGAAAACTTGCGATCGCAGGTTTTGATAAATTAAAGTCCGCTTATGCGGACTTCTTTTTTGTAGCCACGAATTCAGTCATCAGGCACTTTTGCTATTTATTTTCCCTAACCTAATATAACTAAGGCGGGACAGAGACAGGTTGAGAATTTGATGGCTCAAGTGATTGGGGAGTTGACCCATTCAAGATTTGATTTAACTGAAGTGTTGGAACCGATTGAAAAATACTAAGATTAAGAGGTTCTTTGCTGATGAATTGGGCGTAGGATTGCTGCAAATAAGAGCTGTATTCTGGGCGGTTAAGAAGATAGCTTTCTAAGAAAGCCACACTTAAGGCGTTGAGATAAGAATAAGCCGCAGTCCGGTCGGGGCCGAGCAAGGCTTGTGGCACAGGTAACACATTATTCTCAGCAGTAGGTTCGTCAATAGCAGTGAAGTGAGTGGCATTTTCAATCAAGACTAGGTACTTGTTGAGACTGGAAAGCCAGGTGAAGGGGCGAATCTGTTCTGATACGGCTGGGGCGAAAATATCTTGACTACCTGTCACCAACATTACAGGAACTTTAATTTGACTTATCCCACTTTCACCAAAAATAGCACTGCCAACAGGATTAATAGCAATAACAACCTTAATGCGATCGTCTTTGAGTTGATAACTTGCTGGAGGTAACTCAATTGCTTGACACTGCAAAACCAGGGACACATTTAAGGATGAATTATTGGAATTACAATCCCTGCGGAGTTGGTCAAAGTTAATTTTTGCTCCTGCCAAACTCAAAACAGTATAACCACCAAACGAATGACCGATCGCACCGACTTGCTGAAAATTGAGTTTCCCTTGGACGTTAGGATCAACCTTTTCCAAACGCTGGAGTTCATCAAGTAGAAATTTGATATCCAAGGGTCGGTTAATAAATTCTTGGGCTTCTGGTGGGCCTGCTAAACCTGCAAAATATTGCTCAAAGCGTTCTGCATTACTACCAGGGTGTTCCAGCACCGCAACAGCAAAGCCATAGGATGCTAGATGTTTAGCCAAGTAGACAAAGGTAGAGCGGTCTGAGGCGACGCCATGAGAAATTACCATTAGGGGAAAGGGCGGCGAGGATGTAGCTGGTGTGTTTTGTGGGGTTGCTACAGGTAAATAGAGATCCACCGGCATTCGGCGGTTGCGAGAAATGTCATTTAGCTCCAGGCTTTTGATATCCCAGCGGAATTTTCCGGGCGATCGCAAATCAAGTTTTTGCGAAAAGTCAACAGTTTGGCCGTTACGCGAAGCGGTACCAAGCGAAGTGCGAAGCGCTTCTTTTTTCAGAAAAGCCACAACCTGATCTCTTCTTTTAAGCAATTGTGACAAGTCATCGACTATCCTTAGTCCCTCTGCGAAATTCACCCGTATAGTATCGCTGGGAAACAGACGCAGCAAATTCACAACTGTTAAGCCTTCTTTATCAGCAGCAGCCAAAATTAAAGCAGCACGTATGGCATAGAAGCCATTTTTTCGAGACTCAGTGAGTAATAGCTCTCCTAAACGCTTCATAAGCTGCTCACCTACAGGTGAGTAGGTAACTTGAGATACTAAAGTAGGAGTGACATTGAAGCGTTGTTGGAGTAAATCCCGCAGTTGAGCGAGTTGTTCGGGAGTTGCACGACTGGCATAAAATGAAAGGTCTTCATCGATTTTGCCTTCTTTGGCAAAAGTTTCCAGCGAGTTA
Organism: aff. Roholtiella sp. LEGE 12411; assembly: GCF_015206995.1. GTDB lineage: Bacteria > Cyanobacteriota > Cyanobacteriia > Cyanobacteriales > Nostocaceae > Komarekiella. Next base: position 21,719 of record NZ_JADEXR010000005.1, read on the forward strand.
ACTGACAAAGAAAATTCTCCAAAAGGAGGGTAATAAAAGCTGATGCGATCGGCTCCCAGTCCAGGAGTTGCCGTACAAACAGTAGATAGCAGCCCTAAACTCAGGTATTTCAGAAATTTTTTCATAGGAACAATCCGCTGTTTAACCCTACCAAATAAGTTTAGGCTGGGAGGAAAGCGGGGCGGGAGATGTACCACTTTCCGGTTTACCGAAAAACTGGGTCTAAAGCCTCGTCCTTATTAATACCTTCGCCAATTTACGAGGCTTAATTACAGGACAAACCTAAGATTTTACACGCTTGTTTTTGCCATCCGGCAAAAAACTGAGCCAATTCCTGTATGGTTTGTGTGGAAGTAATTTTGACTGCGTATACGTCTGGACTGGGGTTTGACGTTCTGCCTAATAATCAAGCATGGTCTTGTGTTGGGCTATTTCGGCAAAAACTAGACTACTTCTTTTTTTGGCTAAGATATTGCCTTATAGGACGGCTTTTTATTGTATTTTAAGGTATTGGGCGATTAAAACTCAAAGGTACTCGTGATTTGTACGTGGCTTCAGCCCGGAGAGTGTCAAAAAATAGGATTTGCAAATTTTTCAGCAAAATGATATTGGCAGCGCGATAATTAATATAGATATCAAAATACCTTTTATGTCAGTCAGTTCCTGCCCCTGTTGTGTCGTTGTCCTTAACCAACAACAGGAGCAAAATAACTTTCACCAAAACCAGTGCCAGGATGTGCCGGTCAACTACAGCAAAAGCAGGGTTAAAAATTGCACTGTGGTTGAAAATGGTCGGGTTGTTGTTAAACCATTACCAACACTGCTCAATGAAACTTCTGATACTCAAGAGCAGTCCTAACCGTAATTCATTACTTAATCTAACGAACGAATTTCGTTCGTTGGCAGATCACGTTAATCTAAAGGCAAAATATCGTGGAATTCATTGTAGTCGATGTAGCGATGTCCTTCGTCTGTGTAATGAATGATATCGACAAACCGATAGTTCCACAAAATATCATTAGCACTATAGTGATGACGAGCATGGACAACCTGTGCAACTGTTTCATCAATGCCACTTAGCGAGATTACAAGAGTAGTTTTTGTTTGAATTAGCGACTCAGGTGTCATCCCATATAGAGGACTATACTCATCAATTGGGTGCATCGCCGACCAACTTAACATGAAACTAGGGGTTTGGCTTCTCAGCAGTTTGAGATCGTGGAAGCGACGCATGAACTGCCCTTCTACCGTCACTTCGTCGCGCATCAAATAGACGCGCATCTGCGCCTCCAGAATCTGGTTGCGGCGCTCATTAGCGGCGCGAAACATCAAAGTCGGCACTCCCTCGTGAGGTGTAATCACTGCTACATGGCTAAATAGAACCCTGGCAGTTGGTCGAGAAAATCGGGCGAAAGCTAGTCCAGTCATCACAGCAATTCCCACCAAACCTGCCATCGCTTCAATCGTCACAATGGTATTGGCATAAGTTGTTTTCGGATACATCGCACCATAGCCAATAGATGCCAGCGTCTGCACACTAAAGAAAAAGGCATCTAAAAAATAGCCAGGTCGAGCGTTCTCAATACAATCGCCTCCTGCCAGGTAAGCTAAAGCAAATAGCGTATTAGTAGCCACATACAGAACAGCTATTAAAGCCAGAAAGGCAGTCCAAGGAATCGTTAGTAACAGATGGTAAGGGTCACGCCAGTAGGAATACCATACACCCATACCCATAATCTCAAATTGTCCATCTTGGATTTTGATATGAATTCGTGGGATCAAGCGCTGTCGTTGCTTCTGTGAAAGTCGCTTCAGTCGAAATTTCATTGGGAGTAGCCAAAAGAACGGCGAGTGGTAGTATGACTATTGAAAAGTCGCTGTTTTCAGTTGCAGTGCGAGCGATCGCAAAGTTACAACCTGGTGGTTATATATCGCTGATGAATCGAAATTTTTGGATTACTGCTTTAATTGCCTTTATTAATTCTCTTAGTTTTACAGTTTTAATTCCCATTATCTATCTTTATGGGAAACAATTTGGGCTTAACGATTTCCAGACTAGTTTGTTATTTTCGATTTACTCTATAGCTCAGTTTTTTGCGACTCCTGTCATTGGTAAACTCTCAGATCGCTTTGGACGCAAGCCCTTACTGATTATCAGTTTAGCTGGAACTGTCATTGCTAACTTAATAGCTGGAACAGCGACAACGGCAGTTGTTCTTTTTCTAGCTCGACTCTTAGATGGCATCACTGGAGGCAATACTTCCGTGGCTCAAGCGGTTATTTCAGATATTACCACTCCAGAAAATCGCGCTCGAGGATTTGGGATTTATGGAGCAGCATTAGGATTAGGCTTTGTATTGGGGCCAGTTACAAGTTTATTAGCACAGCAGATTTCTTTGGGTACTGCATTTTTAGTTTCGAGTGCAGTTGCATTTATAGCGGTTTTAATTACAGTCTTTTATTTACCTGAAACTATACAAAATAAAGCAGAGAAAGCACACAACATCTTTGATTTGGGTTTAGGGAATTTAATTAAGGGCTTCGCTATACCTAGAGTTGGTATTCTGCTAGTAATTAATTTTTTTATTGGCACAACTTTTACTATCTTCACTTATGCTTTTCAACCCTACTTTCTTAACGTGTTGGGTCAAAATAGCCAGTCTTTGACACTGATGTTTCTCACATTTGGAGTACTAAGTGTAATCATGCAAACTTGGGGAGTCTCAATTCTCAGCCGGAAATTTAATCTAGTTAGTATATTATTCTTAGGCTTATTTATCCGAAGTCTATCATTTGTTCTCATGCCAGTTTGGCCAAACATCGTTTATTTTGTAGGAGTTAGTATACTTTTTTCTCTGTTCAATTCTCTAGTTCAACCCATGATCAACACACTAATTTCTCTCAACGCTAAGCCACAAGACCAAGGAACAGCAATGGGATTGAACGCATCTTATTTAAGCATCGCCAATGGTGTTGGGCCTGTGATTGCTGGAATGCTGATTCATCAATCGAATCCTAAAACTTATAGCTATCCGTTATATTTAGCCGGAATGCTTACTTTTTTAGTATTGTTTTTGGCAATAGTTACTCGCAAAGGATACGCACAGCAAGTAAAATAGAAATTATTAAATTTCTACTAAAAAATGTAGGGTAAGCATTGCTCACCCTACTGCTAATTAATTTGCGAGATGCTTATTTTTCCGGTTTCGGTTGTTGACCTTTAGAACAGCGATCAAACCACTCCTGGTACTTTTTCTGACGTGACTCATCTTCAACAGCAATGGTTACTCGCACTTGCTTACATCCATGATTTCGCTCTAGGGCGATCGCATTTAATAGTAAACTAGCGATTTTAGGCGAATTAAATTCGCCACTCACTGTTAAACCACCAAAATTTGTAATTTCAAGTCTTTCCGCTTCAGTCAACTCAATACTAGAAATTTCCTCTTGTCCTAAATCAATTTCTGCAAGTTGTTTGTGTTCTGGGCTGATTTGTTCTACAATCAATTTCTCACGCCGGATTGGAACTTGTATCATCCGGGTTTCAATTTCTTTGCGAACAATAACCTCACCAACTTTTCGCTTACCAGTTTCAACGGTTAACCGTTCCTCTAGTAAACGAATAATCTTTTCTTCTCCGATATCTGCTAAATTTACTGGCTCAACCTGGTTATCTATAGTTTGACTATACAGTGTTTGCGTTTGCTCAGCTGAGTTTCCTGATAGTTTCTGTTCACCTGGTGTTTCTGTACCTAAATATTCAGGCATAAGCTCTATTTCTAAGTGGTCTAGATCTATGAAAACAGATTTAGTGGGCTTATCAATTTTTTTTATTCTCTGGCTATGTAATCGGAATAAAAAATGTTGATCTCCCAACTTGTGACTGTATTCTAAAGTCGATTGATTTGCCTGTTTAGATATAATTAAATTTAGCTGATGATTAACATCTACAACTAAATTCTGAACTTCGCCTACTCGCTGACCATGCCTGTCGAATACGGTAAAGTTTTTTACTTTGTTTTTCAGGTCTGCCAGCAAGTTGTTAACGCGAGATTTTAAGTTTGCCTGTCCAACGTTGTTTGCCATCGTTAGCTATTCACATATATACAAAATCTATGAATTAATTTTTACTCAGATATCTTAATTATTTACCATATTGAGTTATTACAAATACAGGTAAAGCTAATCAAACAGCCTCACCTGTACTATATTTAATTAGTAATTAGTAATTAGTTATTTGCTAAAAACTAATTACTATGTCGGTTATCGTTCTTCAATCGGAAGACCAGAAGCATCCACATCTAACTCTTCGCGACGCACGGTTTCTTGAGTCTCAACTGTGTCTTGATCCACAACTTTTCTAACTCTGACTTCTTCACGCAAAAATGCTTCTTTGCGAATCTCAGGAGTTTCTTCATGAATTTCCATACGAGCAACTTCGCCTTCCCGGAAGTCAGCTTCGCGCGAGGAAACAGTAGTCCCCGCATCTGTTGGAGTTACACGTTCAATTACAACTCGCTCTCTTTCCACTGGTACTGCAACTCGTGCAGTCTCGGTTTCAACGCGTTTGCCAATTGCTACTTCTCCAGCTTTTTGGCGTCTCTTATTGGCAACTAATCTTTCTTCATACAATCTCAGGGTTTGATGATCTCCCTCATTTAAACCGTATAAAGAAGGTTCATGTTCGTAAGTGTAATTATCGCGGTTATAAGTTGGTGTGGGGGTCGTTGTTGGCTGATAGTTTGTACCAATTGGTGCTGATGCTTCCAAGGGTGTTGATGCTTCCAAAGGTCGAGTGTTGTAGTCTCCGGAACCCCGATATACTCCACGCACCCGTTCTTCATAGTCATAATCAAGAGTTTGGCGTTCATCAAACTCAGGTAAAGCTTCTGCCTGTTCTCTAGTCATGCCAACAGCGTAGGCACGATCAGCATTGTAGTCAATACGAGTACGACCAATGGGAAGCAATACTTTCTTACCAAAAATCCAGAAACCTAGGTCAACTACTAGATAGCGAAAATGACCTTCTTCATCTACCAAAACATCACTGATAGAGCCAATCTTTTCATCAGTTCTTTCTGTATAAACACCAAGTCCCTTAATTTCACGACCTTCAAAGGTATCTCGGTAATTAGGCTCAAAATCTTCTAATTTGTAAAGAACCATTATATTATCCCTCATTTTTTTTGTATCTCATAATTACCAAGTTAGACATTTGTTTACTTTTTTACCTCCTTCTAACGAAGGAATTTTATTAAGAAATAAGCATCAAAAGTTATAAGTATTTTTAGCTACATAAATAATAAAAATATTTCAGTATTTATTTTTGAAAATGCAATTATTTTAGTGCATTGTTGCTGACAAAATTAAAAGTGCAGGTAGAGATATTTGACTCTGCCTGCATAATTTTTGAAGAGAAATATGTCAGTCAAACAAATTTTTTCAATAGTTACTTAAATAGCTTGATGTGGAGTCCCACCATTATCATCCACACGTAGCTCACCCGCCGTATGCACATCTAACTCTTCTCGACGAATTGTGTCTTGTGCTTCCACTGTATCTTGCTCTACTACTTTCTTTACTCGGATTTCTTCACGCACAAATGCTTCTTTATGAATGTCAGGCGTTTCTTCGTACACTTCTATGCGTGCTACTTCCCCTGCTTGGAACTTAAGTTCATTGGGATCTACTACCGTCCTTCCTGCTGTAGGCGGAACTCGCTCGATCAAAACACGTTCTTTTTGAATAGGTACTGCAACGCGTGCAGTTTCCGTTTCAATGTGCTTACTAACTGCTACTTCTCCGGTTTTTACACGGTGCTTATTAGCAATTAAGCGTTCTTCATAGAGTCTGAAAGTTTGATTATATTGCTCATTTAAATCATATAAAGCTGGTTCTTGCTGGTAATTATATGTCTCGCGTTCATAAGTCACATTGCTAGTTGATGAACGAAACACACTGCGTACTTTTTCTTCATAATCTTCATCAACGATCGCGTTTTCTGCGTACTCAGGTAAATTCTCTACTTGCTCTTTACTCAGTCCATTGACATAGACGCGTCTTTCAGGATAGTTGATGCGCGAAAGACCAATGGGTAGTAGTATTTTTTTACTAACATAGTCTAAGCTGGTGTCAAGAACTAAATACCGAAAACGACCGTCTTGATCAACTAAAACATCGGCAACTGAGCCAATTCTTTCTCCTCCTTGAGTATAAACGTCCAATGCTTTAACATCATCACCGCTAAAAGTTTCTCGATAGTTTGGATCAAAATGTTCAAGTTTGTGAAGAGGCATATCTGTTCCCAAGTTGTTCGGAATATATATTTACCAGCGTAGAAAATATTATGCTGGTTTTCCTCCTACTGACGACTTAATTCCAGTGAGATATTTCAGAATAGTAATCCGATTTGATTCGTGAACTGACTCGTAGAGATAGGGAATCGGTATGAGGAAGAAGTAATAAAGGTGTACTGAATTTTTTCCAAATCAAATATTAGTTCTATAGTTAATATGAACTTATTGATGCTCCTATAGGCTGTGCAACTTGCAATTTCACCGCGTCAACAATAGCATCGGCGTCAATTTTGGCAGCATGAAGCAATTCTTCTGGTGTGCCGGAACCTGGCAGATCACAAACTGCTAGTTTAATTAATCGCAGTTGGGGGCCATTGTAAGTGAGAGTATTATTATTACCAGCAAAGGCATCAAGCACAGCAGCACCTAATCCGCCTTCACTCCAGTGGTCTTCAACGACTACTAAATTACCATTTGTCTCGCGTGCAGCTTGATGAAGTGTCTGCACATCAATGGGTTTGACAGAATAAGCATCAATGACGCGTATGGTGATACCTTCATTTTTCAGGCGATCGCCAGCCTTAAGCGCTTCATGTAGTGTAATACCAGCAGCAATCACAGTGGCTTGATCTTTCTGCGAACCATAAACTACCTTGCTACCACCAATGGGAAATTCTTCATCAGCACTATAAATAACTGGTGTACTTTCCCGTGTGGTGCGGAGATAGACAACCCCATCGCGATCGCTCATTTGAGCTACTAGTTTAGCAGTCTGATTAGCATCACTAGGATAGAGTACAGTACTACCCCATACTGCCCGGAAGGCAGCTAAATCCTCCAATGCCATCTGGGAAGGGCCATCCTGACCAATCGACACCCCAGCATGAGAACCAACTAATTTGATGTTGGCGCGTGAAATCGCAGCCATCCTTATAAAGTCGTAGGCTCTACTCAAAAAGGCGGCGAAGGTGGAAGCAAAAGGTTTGTATTGTCGCACTTGCAAACCTACCGCAGCTGCTACTAGTTGTTGTTCAGCAATGTACATCTCAAAGTAGCGCTCAGGAAAGGCCTCGGCAAAATCTTCAACATAAGTAGAATTGCTCACCTCCGCATCAAGAGCAACTACATCAGGTTGAGCGGCTCCCAAAGCTTTAAGAGCATCACCATAAGCGCGACGTGTTGCTGTCTTTGCACCTTTCTCATAAGTGGGAAGTTGCAGTGGTTCAGGATTAACGATTGCAGCAGGTTGGCTTTGTTCTTCAGGTTTATCTACTTGGATTGTCATCTGGCGTTCACCACCTAACTCGGCGATCGCCTTTTTTTCCTGTTCTGGTTTCAGCACTTTGCCATGCCAACCACCTAAATCCTCTAAAATAGACACACCTTTGCCTTTTTTCGTCCGTGCAATAATTACTGTGGGGCGATCGTTGACGCTCAAAGCTGCGCTAAATGCTTGATCAATCTCCATCAAGTTGTTACCATCAATCTCAATCGCTTGCCAGCCAAAGACTCTAGCACGATTAGCGTAGGCTTGTGTGTTCCAACCCAGTTCAGTCTGACCACGCTGACCTAGCCGATTGACATCGATAATGGCAATCAGATTGTCTAGGGTGTAGTGTGCGGCATGATCAAAAGCTTCCCATACTGATCCTTCAGCTGTTTCACTATCACCTAGTAGTACCCACACATGGTACGGGAGTTGATCTAAATATTTACCTGCTAGAGCCACTCCTACACCAATAGGCAATCCTTGTCCCAAAGAGCCAGTCGCTACATCAACCCAAGGTAAAACTGGTGTGGGATGACCTTCCAAGCGGCTCCCCAATTTCCGCAGCGACAGCAATTCCTCATCGGTGATTACCCCCGCAGCTTTGTACATAGCATAAAGTAGCGGTGCAGCGTGTCCTTTTGAAAGGATGAAGCGATCGTTATTGGGGTAATGTGGATTGTCAAAGTCGTAGCGCAGATACTTGGATATTAAAACCGCTATCAGATCCGCAGAGGACATTGACGAGGTAGGATGACCCGAACCAGCAATAGTTGTAGCGCGAATACTATCTACACGCAATTGTTGTGCCAGCTCATGCCATTGGTGCAGTTGCTCCTGTGTGGTCATAGTTGTTTTCCTGAATGAAAATACAGGGAATTTATCAACAAGTAATAGTGAAGGAAACTGGGGATTGAGAACTAGGTTAAAAACCGAATAAGTTATGAAGCGTAAAAAGAGATAAAAATATGAGTATGAGCAATTTTGGTCAGAGTATTTTTTCTTTCTTCTTTGGTTAACTTTAGATAGTAGGAAGAAGAATAGCTTCTTTCTAATGGAATAATCGTTGTTTCTCTCTCAAGGCAGACAAAAATTACAACCGATTTTATTATTTTAGATGGATGTATTGATTAATACTAACTGTAATTAATTTCACCTGGAATTTTCTACTTAGTCTTGAGTTGATTACAAAAAACGCCAATAAAATTGATTAAATGCAAATTTAGAAATTAAGAAATAAGTTTTTCCATAACGAAATTGATGAATTTTTGACCATTATGTTCTACCTCTTGCTTTCTAACAACCATAAAATTTTTGCTTTCAAAGAAAGGTTTAGCTGTAATACTGGCTTCTGTAAATAGCTTTTTAATCTCTAAAGCCCTTGCCTTTGATTCAATCTGTTCTAAAATTTGTGTGCCAATTCCTTGCCTTTGAAAATCTTTATGGCAATAAAAGCAGTCAATATGACCAGTCGCTTCTAATTGCCCAAAACCAATAATTTTATTATCCTCCTCTGCCACATAAGTAAACTTATCTCCTAAACGCTTAATCCAAACTTCGGTATCTGTATTTTTTGGTGCCCAAGCATCTACTTGTGCTTTTGTATAATCGTGAATATTAACTTCATGAACGGTATCATAAAATAATTTGATAATTTCTTCAGTATCGTCTATTTTAGATATTCGCAAATGCATGATAAAGGTGATTGATGATCAAGAACTATATGAAAAATATTATCAGCGATCGCAAGTGAGTTCAGAGCTTCTCATCGTCAGCCGGGTATATGCTGATAGTCCTACGTCAGTTTTAGTTTCCACACTTAAGGCGAGGTTTTTATGGCTTTACCAACTGAAGAATTCTCAGTGCCAAAGCGCACACCAAGCACAGTTCAAGAAATTCCCTCTCCCGGTATAACTCCCAAAGATTCACTAATTGCTAAAGGCTGGCAACGTGAACAGTATATCGGCATTACAATTCTTTTGCTAAGCTTGGTCGCCGTTGTAGGGTTTTTTAGTCGCCGATTTGAATATGCGCTGTTGTTTGCTTTTGTCCTCAGCATCATGCTGATTGTGTTCTTTCTGACTGTTTAATGGTAGAAGTTTGCTGAAAGATCACCAAAGACACTGCGCCTCCAGTCAAGAGTTCCCTAACCGCGATACCCAATCTCCAGTCAGAGTCAAAATGCCTAATCAACTTTGGTTATCACAGTTGCAACAACACAGAGCGATAGCAGTTATCCGCGCCCCCAAAATGAAGTTGGGACAGCAAATGGCAATGGCTGTAGCATCTGGCGGAATGCAGCTAATTGAGATTACCTGGAATAGCGATCGCGCAGCGGAATTAATCAATCAATTGCGTTCAGAATTACCAGCCTGTATTATTGGCACTGGTACGCTGTTTAATGTGCAGCAGCTACAAGAAGCGATCGCATCTGGGGCACAATTCCTCTTCACACCCCATGTTGATCCGGCAATGATTCAAGTAGCTGTAGAAAAAGATGTACCCATTATCCCAGGAGCACTGACACCTACAGAAATTGTTACCGCTTGGACTGAGGGTGCTAGTTGTGTGAAAGTGTTTCCCGTGCAAGCGATGGGAGGAGCTAAATATATTAAAAGTTTACAAGGCCCGTTGGGTCAGATTCCCTTAATTCCTACTGGCGGCGTTACTCTAGAAAATGCCAAAGAATTTTTACAAGCAGGAGCGATCGCCGTAGGTTTAAGTGGTGAATTATTTCCCAAAAAGCTTGTCACAGATGGAAATTGGGAAGCGATCGCAACTCAGGCAAAAAACCTGATACAACAGTTAAATTAGATTATGATGCAATCACTGAAAACACATGTCTATTGCAGCAATAGACATGAAAATAAAGGTGAAACCTGACAACTTTCCCAAGGCTCCATTATTTGAGTGTATTTACTATGAAAACCATAAATTATGATCACTGGGCGCGTCGCTTAAAAATACTCCTCGCCAGTACAGCGCTTTCCTTGAGTGTTGTTAGTACTAGTTCAGGCGAAGTTTGGGCAAATTCCAAAAATCAGATGATTGCACAACAAGTCCAGACATTACAACAATCTGATCAGCGCTGGATTCAAATTAGTCTTTCAAAGCAGCGGTTAATAGCTTGGGAAGGTAACAAAGTTGTTTATGGGGCCAAGATTTCTTCTGGTAAAAAATCCACTCCCACACGGATTGGGACTTTTAAGATTCAATCCAAGTTGAGGTCTACCCGTATGCAGGGTAGGAACTACGACGTTTCCAACGTTCCTCATGCAATGTTTTACGAAGGAAATTACGGTATTCATGGTGCTTACTGGCATAAAAGATTTGGCACTCCAGTCAGCCACGGTTGCGTAAATCTTGCACCTAAACATGCTCAATGGCTATTCAAGTGGGCATCGTTAGGGACACCAGTAGTTATCCAGAAGTAGTTAAGTATAGCTAAAAGTCAGTTTTAGCAAAATCATAAATAACTACAAATCAAGACAATTGAGCAATTAAAAGTGAGATTTTCCGCTGTAAAACTCCGGGATCTCGATATTAAACTTGAAATAGAATATAGAAAGGAGCATTAATCCCATTTGCCCCACAGAAATAAGCGTAAATCCTGACATTCATGTGTGAAATTACAAATGCAAATATTAGTTTAGGGAAAGTTTGCATTTGCTGATATTTACAACTGTTCAAAAATACCAATAACGCCAAAATCGAGCTGAATACAACAGAGTTACATACCTCAATGGACGGGTGTAACTAAATCAATAAAAAAGATAAAGGACAAGGGGAAAATGCCGAAAAGCCATTCCTCCTGTCTTTTTGTACTCTGCGGATAAGTTGCGTAAATCCTTCATAGTAACTTAGAAGTAGCTCTGGAATTTGTAGCGTTCCAGAAAATTACTTCATGATTTTTGCGTAGTTTAGAAGGTGATGCATAATGCAAAGCTGGATTCGCAGTGGCGGAATTCGTGGCTCAAGGGCTTTTTGTACAAGCGTGGCGCTGATGGCGGCGACGTTGTTCTCCTGTTCGCCACCGTTAACGGGTGATCCCAATTCTGCTATAGCCAGAGCCGAGTCAGTAAACGAAAACAGCATCATAGCATCTGACATTAGGCAAATATCCCAACCTCGCTGGATTGAAATTGACTTGTCAGAGCAACGGTTACGTGCATGGGAGGGTAAAAAACTTGTTTATTCATACCGAATTTCCGGAGGTAAGCGCTCGACTCCCACACCCATAGGTAGATTTCGCATCAATTCCAAGTACCGTACTCATCGGATGCGAGGTAGAGGGTACAACATTCCTGATGTCCCTTACACAATGTATTTTTATAGGGGCTATGCCATTCACGGTGCTTACTGGCATAATCGTTTTGGGACTCCAGTCAGCCACGGTTGCGTGAATTTACCAGTCAAGCAAGCTCGGAGGCTATACAACTGGACAAAAATGGGGACTTTAGTAGTGGTGCGTAGGTAGAAACTAGTAGAGACGTTGAATTGCAACGTCTCTACCGTAGTCAATGTGGCAGATGTCACTTCCGTAGGAAAGTATCTGGTGAGATTTTTCTGTTTGTTCACAAGGACAAGCAATGAAAACTTGGTATAAAGTCACCCATCCAGATGAAGGCATATAAAATTCTTAACGGCTATGATGAAGTTAGGTTAAGTAAGTATTAATTTACCTACTCCTCTAGTTCCTAGCAGCTCAAAAATTTTTTAACTCTAAATCTTGCACCTTGCCCTCTTAAAGAAGGCTAATCAAGCAAAGGAGTATTCAAGTTGATATTTATGATTACGCATATAGAAATTCCTGTTATTGGCAAAGTTAAGCATCCACTACGCTGGCTAATTGGGCTGATAGCGGCGGGTTCTTTGGTTGTTGTTGGCACAACTACCGCCTACAACTTGGTCAACCGAGGGACAAGCAAACAGGATATTACACAACTAACTTTGCCTGTAGAAGCGAAAAACGTCACTTTGCAGATTACTACCAGTGGTAAGGTAGTGCCAGTTGAAAGTGTGAACATTAGCCCAAAAAACCCTGGAGTGCTAGGGCAATTATATGTGGAACAAGGCGATCGCATTCAGCAAGGGCAAATTCTCGCCCGAATGGATAGCGCAAATATTGATGCTCAAATCCGCCAGTACCGTGCAAACTTAACGCAAAGCCAAGCACAGTTAGCCCAAGCCGTGGCTGGTAGTCGTCCTCAAGAAATCGCTCAAGCTGAGGCGCGATTAGCCCAAGCCCAAGCCCAGCTAGCCGCAGCCCGTGCGGGTAATCGACCCCAAGAAATTTCTCAAGCTCAAGCCCAAGTGGATTCGGCTCAAGCAAAGGTGAATTACACAAGTGAGCAGGTAAAGCGTTACCAATACCTGTATCAACAGGGAGCGGAGAAAAAACAATTACTGGATCAAGCTATCAGCGAAGACAAAAGTGCTACAGCCGCTTTAGAAGAAGCACAAAAACGACTATCACTAGTGCAAAGTGGTACTCGTCAAGAGGAAATCGACCAACGCCAAGCAGCCGTTACTGAAGCACGAGCAGCCTTAGTACTGCTGGAAGATGGGACTCGTCCTGAAGAAATTCTTCAGCGCAAAGCAGCTGTTGCATCTGCTGAGGCTCAGTTGAAAGGTGTACAAGTGCAATTAGAAGATACAATTATTCGCGCTCCCTTTTCTGGGATTGTTACCCAAAAGTATGCCAACGTTGGCTCATTCGTGACACCTACAACTTCTGCTTCTACCAGTGCATCAGCAACTTCCAGTTCAATTGTCGCCGTAGCACGTGGTTTAGAAGTGTTAGCTCAAGTCCCAGAAGCAGATATTGGCAGAATTAAACAGGGACAGCAAGTGAAAATTGTCGCCGATGCTTATCCCGATCAAGTCTTTAAAGGTAACGTGCGCCTGATTGCTCCGGAAGCTGTAGTTGAACAAGGTGTGACATCATTTCAGGTGCGGGTTGCCCTCGATACTGGCATAGATAAACTGCGTTCTGGGTTAAATGTCGATTTGACCTTTTTAGGCGATCGCGTCAACAATGCCTTAGTATTACCAACCGTGACGATTGTCACCGAAAAGGGCAAAACTGGCGTACTGATACCAGATCAGAACAACAAACCCCAGTTCCGCGAAGTTACAATTGGGGCGCAGATCCAAGACCAAACTCAGATTTTAGAAGGAGTGCAGGCGGGCGATCGCGTTTTTATCAACCCACCCAAAGACTACAAAATTGAAAAGGCGAAACAACAGAATAATAAATAAATGAACTTCCTAGAAAGTGTCCAAATGGCGGGAAAAACCCTGCTGTCGAACAAGTTGCGTAGCGCCCTGACAATGCTGGGTATTGTCATTGGTAATGCCTCAGTGATTGCCATGATTGGCATTGGCGAAGGAGGACAAAAGTACGTTTCCAATCAGCTGGAGTCGTTGGGGCCAAACCTGTTGTTTGTGATTCCAGGTAATCGAGAAACTCAGCGCGTCTCAAGAGATTTACCAAAAACGCTGGTGTTGGAAGATGCTGAAGCGATCGCTATTCAAGTGCCAACTATAGCAGCAGTAACTGCGGAATTGAACAGTAGGCAGGTGGTCACATACCGCAACAAAAATACTGATGTCAATATCATTGGTACAACTCCCAGCTTTTTGACGGTGCGGAACTTTGAAATTGACAAAGGACGATTTTTTTCTGAAGTAGATATGAAGCGCAGCAATCAAGTTGTTGTGCTAGGTACGAAGTTAGCAGAAAGACTTTTTGGTAGTAGCAGCCCCATAGGCCAGCAGTTACGGGTTAAAAACGCCAGCTTTCAAATCATTGGGGTGTTAACAGCCAAAGGCTCAAACCTCGGTGTTAATTATGATGATGCGGTATTAATGCCCGTTGTCACAGTCGCAAACCGAATTGTCGGGCGAACTTCACCTTATGGACTAGAGTTAACATACATTATCGCCTCGGCGAAGAATGCAGATAGTGTCGATGCAGCAGAGTTTCAAATTACTAATTTGCTCCGTCTGCGACATAAAATTATTGGAGAAGATGATTTCACCATCAATACTCAAAAGGATGCTTTGCAAACTGTCGGTCAAATCACAGGTGCATTAACAATTATGCTAGCTGCGATCGCCGGGATATCTCTGTTTGTCGGCGGTATTGGCATCATGAATATTATGCTTGTCTCTGTCACCGAACGTACCCAAGAAATCGGACTACGCAAAGCGATCGGAGCAACTGAGCAAGATATTTTGCTACAGTTCATGATTGAAGCTGTGATTGTTTCAGCAATTGGTGGCGTAGTTGGGACGGCGGTTGGTATCAGTGGCATTCTATTAGTGGGAGCCTTGACTCCTTTAGAAGCGAGCCTTTCTCCCGTGGCGATCGCAATGGCTGTTGGTGTCTCTGGTGGTATTGGTTTATTCTTTGGCGTTGTTCCCGCACGTCGCGCGGCTAAACTCGACCCCATCGTGGCTTTGAGAAGCGCTTAGTGATGGAGATGGCAAAAATTAATCTTCCTGATTAGATTGAGGTAAAGAAATATTTCCTAAGTAATTCACTAAATCACTTTGATTGGAGAAATCCAACAGCGCCTCAGCTAACTCTTCTAGTTGAGTAATAGATAATGTCCGAATCTGCTGTTCTATATCCGCCTCAATTGCACCAAACCGACGTGTTAACTGACGCAGAATCAGTTGTAGTGCCTCCTGTTTCTTTCCTCGTTCTTCTCCTTGTTGCAACCCCTGTTGCAATCCCTTTTGCAGAATGTCTTGGTAAATTACAGACTCTTGCATAATTTCCTCTCTAAACAGCTGTTTAATCAAATTTTTGTCAAACCGCAAACCAGCTAAAACCTGTACGCAAGCTGATATATTCTGTCGCTCGTCTGTTTCCTCAATCATATCCACACTAGCAGCGACTTGCTCTAGTAAAGCTTGGGGTGAGTTGGTTTGAGTCAATGTCGCTAGTGGTAAGAGTGCAGGGTTAGCTAGCAGTGGTGTGGGATCTTCTTCCCATAAACGAATCACTCGATACGAGTGTCTGGTTTTCTTGTCTACATACTGAGTATTAAAAACAATTTCTGAGGAGGTGGGTTGTAAGAAAATCAACACCTGCTCAATATCACACCAGTATTCTCGCTTTAATCTGGTGTAGTAATCCAGCATCCGAAAATCAAGTGGGGTTTTGGATTTGGGTGTAGTTTGAAACTCTAAATGCAAGATTTGATTGGCGATTTGCAGGAACGTCACCGAATCAGCGCGAATAGGTTCGAGGTTGAGTTCGGTTTTGAGCACTTGGATATCTGAGGTGTTAATTGAGAGTAACCATCTGGCAAAATCGGCTGGGTAGTTTTCGGCTAGGTATTTGCAGGTGTTATCGTAACTCAAGGGCGATGTGTGATTAGTAGTGTATTATACTACTTTACTACTGAAGCGATGCTGACGACAGGCGTAGATGCAGCAAGTTTATTTTGTCGTGACCAACATTACGACATTAAAGACAAACATTACAACGTTGGTCATCAACATTACAACATTAAGGACAAATATTACAACATTGGTCACTAACATTGCGCTAATCGGCAACAAGCCATAATAAAAAAGGTGTTACATGATACTTGCACCTGACTATGAACGAACAGCGCCTACAGGTTTATTGCCAGCTGATCAAAAGCCTGCTAGATTGCCCTAATGGTGAAGAACCGGAGATATTAGCGGCTAATACAGAATTGCTTGATGCTGGTTTTTTAAAGGTTTTAGCAGTAGTAGCAGAGCATTTTGCAGAGCAGGGAGAAGAAAATACTGCAAACTGGTTGAGAAACCTAGCAACACAACTCACGCTGGAAATTACCCCCATCAGCCCAGAAGATATAGAAACTAACGGGCAATTTTTACAAGAAATACTGCAAGCAACAGCAGAAAGCAACGGTGATGCTCAAGTAATTTACCCATTACTGGCGGCAAATACCGATAAACTAGATCATATTTTTGCGGAATTATTGCGCCGTTGGGCAATAAATACCCTAGCAAACATGGAACACGATACAGCAATATACATTGTCGCAGTAATTGTTGTATTGAGTAATTTAATTAAGCAGTTCCCTTTGGGTAGTAAAGCCAGCAACATAGAAATTGCGATCGCTGGCTACGAAATTGCCCTAAATGTTTGCACCCGCAGCACTTTTCCCCAAAAATGGGCAGCATTACAAAATGATCTGGGGGCTGCTTACCGTCACAGAATACTAGGAGAGCGAGCCGAGAATATTGAAAAGGCGATCGCTGCTTATACTACCGCCCTTGAAGTCAGAACCCGCAAAGGCTTTCCCCAAGATTGGGCAGATACGCAAAATAATCTGGGGCTTGCTTACGGTGACAGAATAATAGGAGAGCGAGCCGAGAATATTGAAATGGCAATTGCTGCTTATACCGCCGCACTTGAAGTATACAGCCACAGTGCCTCTCCCCAATATTGGGCAAGTACGCAAAATAATCTGGGGATTGCTTACAGTGACAGAATACAAGGAGAGCAAGCCAAGAATATTGAAAAGGCGATCGCTGCTTATACTACCGCCCTTGAAGTTAGAACCCGCAGCGCCTTTCCTCAACAATGGGCAGATACACAAAATAATCTAGGGGCTGCTTACTCTGTCAGAATACTAGGAGAGCGAGCCGAGAATATTGAAATGGCGATTGCTACTTATACTGCCATACTTGAAGTATACACCCGCAGTACTTTTCCCAAAGATTGGGCAGATACGCAACATAATCTTGGGTATGCTTACTCTGTCAGAATATTGGGAGAGCAAGCCGAGAATTTGGAAATGGCGATCGCTGCTTATACTACTGCCCTTGAAGTCAGAACCCGCAAAGCCTATCCCCAAGATTGGGCAGGTACGCAAAATAATTTGGGGGAAGCTTACCGTAACAGAATATTAGGAGAACGAGCCGAAAATTTGGAAAAGGCGATCGCTGCTTATACTGGCGCACTCGAAGTTTACACACGTAGTACTTTTCCTCAAAATTGGGCAGGTACGCAAAATAATTTGGGGGAAGCTTACCGTAACAGAATACTAGGAGAACGAGCCGAGAATCTGGAAAAGGCGATCGCTGCTTATACTGCCGCACTCGAAGTTAGAACACGCAATGCTTTTCCTGTCGATTGGGCAGTTACGCAAAATAATCTGGGGATTGCTTACCGTAACAGAATATTAGGAGAACGAGCCGAGAATCTGGAAAAGGCGATCGCTGCTTATACTGCCGCACTCGAAATTAAAACCCGCAATACCTTTCCCCAAGATCATGCAGAAACTTTGTTAAATCTCGGCATTTTATACCAAGGTGAAAAACAATTTAACTCAGCCTATAATACCTTTATCTCTGCCATTGCTACTGTCGAAGGTTTGCGGAGTGACATTGTTTCTGGCGAAGAAGCCAAACGTAAACAAGCAGAAGAATGGAATCAGCTTTATAGACTTATGGTGGAAGTTTGCCTAGAATTGGGCAGAGACACTGAAGCCATAGAATATATTGAACGCAGCAAAAACCGCAATTTAGTAGAACTTATTCTCAACCGTGACAGCAGAACTATTTTCCCTCCAGGAGTTGTCACTCAACTAGAAAAACTTCGAGACGAAATAGTTAGTAGTCAGTATCAACTCCAAAATGGCAAAGCCGAAAATCCAACAGACTTAGCCCAACATCTTCAACAATTGCGACAGCACCGCCAAGAATTACAAGACAGCTATCTACCTGTTGGTTCTAGCTTTAAATTTGAGCAATTCCAAAAAACTTTAGAGAAAGGCACTGCAATTATAGAATGGTACATCACTACAGATAGAGTTCTCACTTTTATTATCCAACCTAATGGGCAAGAATTAACCTTTTGGCAATCACAACCAGAAGACTTTAATGCCTTAATTAATTGGATAAATAAATATCTAAGTGACTACTACAACCAGCAAGACCAATCTAAAATTCAATGGCAGAATCAGCTAGATGAACGGCTAAGAAAATTAGCAGAAATTCTGCATTTTGAGGAAATATTAACCCCATTATCCAAAGAATACAACAGATTAATCTTAATTCCCCACCGCTTTTTGCACCTGTTTCCTCTCCATGCTTTATCTGTCAAGGAATCATACCTAATTGACTTATTCCCCAACGGCGTAGGCTATGCACCTAGTTGTCAACTCCTGCAACAAGTGCAACTGCGTCAACGTCCTGACTTTCAATCTTTCTTTGCTATTCAAAACCCCACAGAAGACCTTTTTTATGCAGACGTAGAAATAGAAAGTATTCAGCATTATTTTCCGATTGCAAAAACGACAGTATTGCGTGGAAAAGATGCTGATAGGAATGCTTTAGATGCAAAAATAGCAAATCTAGCAGAAGTAAATTGTCTTCATTTTTCGTGTCACGGTTTTTTTAGTCCGAACACCCCTGCTAATTCTTGTCTACTTTTAAATGGTGCAATTGTTAATAAAAAACTTGATCTCAATAAATGCTTAACTTTGAGTGATTTATTCAATAAAGATTTTAATCTCGATCAATGCCGTCTCGTTATTCTTTCTGCATGTGAAACTGGTATGATCGACTTTGACAATATCAGCGATGAATATATTGGCTTACCTAGTGGATTTCTTTATGCAGGAAGTTCAAGTGTAGTCAGTAGTCTTTGGACAGTTGATGATGTTTCCACAGCATTTTTATTTATTAAATTCTATGAAAACTTGCAAAACTACCCAGAATTAAAACAGGGAGATATAGCAGTTGCTTTAAATAAAGCTCTAATTTGGTTAAGAAACCTTACCAGTGAACAAGGAGAACAGCTTTTACAGCAAATTCAGCCCTATATTGATGTTATGTTTCAAGGACAAAATGACATTCTTAAAGAATTATTTATTGAAGGGGCAAAAACTAAACTTAAATCTAATGCACAACCCTTTGCTAATCCTTTTTATTGGGCAGCTTTTACAGCTATTGGTTATTAGAATTAGATGAATTAGAATTACACCATGTTTTGACACCTTTTTTAGTTAAATAAATAACAACAGGTGTAGCAATAGCTTGTGGAATTTGACCTGTAGCCGTTAAACTACCGACAGCAACAGTTAATAGTCCAGTCATTAAATCATCAATAAATGTTTCATCACAAATAATATGACGGAACTTTTGCGCTAACTCATCTAAAATCGGGTGTGATTTAGTAATATAAATATTATATTTAGGAGCAAGTAAATTTACAGCTTTAGCTAAATCTCCATCAGATGCTTCTATGATTTTAACTGCATAGAGAGCATCATCTAATCCTGCAAATTTATCACGATATTCGGCAATTTCTTCTGAAGTAAGGATAATAGAGTCAGTAGTCATATTTTTTAAAATGATATTCACCGTTTTCCAAACTTACCATAATGTAGGTATGAGTGCAATCTTAGTAATTTACCTATTAGATTGGCTAATTATCAAACCTCCTCTAAAGTAGGTTCCTAATTTTTTCCTAATTGGTATAATTATGTGTATATTTACTTGCTCGGAGAGACTATGCAAAGAAAAGACATGATGACAGAACAGTTACAAAACTTGATCCGTAACATAGTAGATGAATACTTCAGTGATCCTGATGAGGGAAACAAAGTTAAAGAGTCGTTCAAGCAAAGTTTATTAGAAATACGGCACAACCGACTAGAAGGAAGACACTATTCCACCATTAGAGGTGTATAAAAGGTATGGGCTAGAGTATTAAATAAGTTACAAGGACAAGGAAGACAAGAAAGAAAGAAAGAAAGAATTAATAACTAATAAATAACAACCAAATTTTTATGACAAAAACTCTATCAATTACCGACTCCGATTTTTCTAATCCAGCCCATAAATCAGAAATCATTCGTCTAGAAAATATTTTTAAGGTTTATGGCAGTGGTGAAACCGAAGTAAAAGCGCTCAATGATGTAAATCTGGTTATAGAACAGGGCGAATATTGTGCAATTATGGGGCCATCTGGTTCTGGGAAATCCACAGCTATGAATATTATCGGCTGTCTGGATCGCCCGACTTCAGGACATTATTACTTAGATAACCTGGATGTGGCGCAAATGAAGGATGGAGCCTTAGCACACATCCGTAACAAAAAGTTAGGGTTTGTATTCCAACAATTCCATTTATTGCCCCAACTGTCAGCCCTAGAAAATGTGATGCTGCCGATGGTGTATGCTAATGTGAACCCTAGCGAAAGACGCGATCGCTCTGTGGAAGCACTGACACGAGTAGGTTTAGCAAATCGCCTCAACAACAAACCAACTCAACTTTCAGGTGGACAACAGCAAAGAGTAGCGATCGCACGTGCCATTGTCAACCGTCCTGTTGTACTTTTAGCTGATGAACCCACTGGCGCACTTGATTCGCGTACAACCCAAGAAGTATTGGATATTTTTAGCGAACTAAATACCAGCGGAATCACAGTTGTCATGGTAACTCATGAGCCAGATGTTGCCCGTCAAACCCGGCGCATTGTTTGGTTTCGTGATGGTAAAGTGATACACTCCAACCTGACTCCAGGCGATTTAAATCACCTTGCTGTGTCATAAGTAAGGGCACGGCATAAGTTAAATTAGCTGATGAACCAAAAGATTGCCGCTGCCGTGCTTCTACCACTTTAATATCTTCAGGTATGTGTTATTAATGCAGATTTGAATTAATTACAGACTTGATGTTTTACCAGTTTGGGCTTGCGTCTCAATCGGCTTGACATCGGTGTAGCCCATTTCTCCAACAATTGTCCGCAGCACCGACATTTGTTCTTCAAAATCTAGTCCTTCAACTTGGGAAAGCAAATCATTAATTGCTTTAATTGGCTCGTAGTTGTTCGGCATTCCAACTACTGTATCCCCCATCGCTACTGCCCAAGCATACCAAACTAACAGCTGGTTGTTTTCTTTGATCGCACCATAGGCACGAGAGTACTCTGTATCCTTGCGGTTTACTATATCTCGCATAATTTCTAGTTGCTGCTCATCTGACAATTTCAAATAGTCTCCTAGCAGAATTGGTGCTAATTCTGGTTCAGCAGCAGCGGGAGCAGCAGGAGTAATCGAGTTACCCATTTTTTTATAAACTAAATACAGCCAGCCTAATTTAGCATCAGTATCTAATCTATTAAAAGCATCTACTGCGCTTTGAGTTTCATTGCTCTGAGCTTGAGAAATAGTTTTATCGTAACTTGCAGCCATAATTTGTCTCCAAGGTCATTTAATAGGCCAAACTAAGGCTTACCAAAGTTTGAGAAACAAATTCTACTTCCAAAAGAAAGAGTTTTATTAAATAAATATTCCTTTCTTGATCTACCTTTTAATAGAGGTAAAAATATCTCCCCAGGGAGCAAGTAACTAACGAATAACCTTGGTACAATTGCCCCAACAATTAAAATGTTACTTAATTACCAAGGTGTTAGTTATGCCTGATGAAATAAAACCAAATGTTAATGAAGCCCCTACCCATGACGCACAATTAGCTGCTGATAGCATAGCTAGTGGTGAAGAGAAAGCGCCAACTGTTGATTTTGACGCTGATTATGCAGTTGCACAACAATTCAGCGTTAGTGAAATTGACCGCACAGGCGAAGGTGCAGCAGCCGCTGAAGCAGTAACTGCACCTAAATATAATGTTTCTACAGTAGAAGAAACCAAGACCATAACACAGCAAACAGGTAATCCTGACGATTTTTTAGAAGCAGCTAAAGAACTTGGAGGTTCTCAAACTGAAGGTGTAAGTAACGTCACCGATGATTTAGTGCAAAAAGCATTGGAAAAAGGTGAGCGAAAAAATTAATGTCTATATTGGACACGAAATAAATTATTTCAAAAAATATTTAGCCTGTTCTTAAGTTCAGAACAGGCTTTGTTGTGTTAGCCTCCTTTTTCAGGATGAAGGTAGTTTAAAAATGTTTGTGACAGCTATTTTTTTGAGCATTTAACAACTTTTGATTACTTCTATAAGTTCACTAGGTTGGCGGATCAAAAAATTTGGATTTTGGTTGGCTAGGACTTTTAGAGAATTAAATCCCCAAGTCACTGCAATCACCTTAATGTTTGCTTTTTTTGACGCTTCAATATCTCTGGTTTCATCTCCAACATAAATAACTTCTTCAGGCTTGAGTTGTTTTTGCCTTAGTACATTATTAATTATTGTTGTTTTCCCAAAAATTGTAATCCCAGAGTATATAAAGTCAAATAGATGATCTAAATTATTAATAGTGAGAAATTGAATAACATTTTCCTGAGAATTAGAAGTAATAATTCCCAGCTTATATCCTTCAGTTTGGAGTTCTATTAAAGCTTCTTGAATTCCAGGAATAGGTTTTAATTCCGGGATTTTGTTTTTTAATTCTGCTTTCACCTTTTTAACTAAAAAAGGTATTTTAAACAAAGAAACTCCTGAGTACTTAATAATTTCCCTTGATGTTAAATTTTTAAGGAAACCTAATTGCTCTGGAGTAATTTGTTTATAACCAAAGTCCACAGCTAAACGATTAGCAATACTTACAAGAGCATCTACTGTATCGGCGATTGTGCCATCAAAATCAAAAATAATTACTTTCTGGGTCATTCTTTCGCTTAGATGCGTCAAGATTAGCTAGGGCATTTCGTCTTAGCATTTCTGGTTTAATCCGCCGCAAGGCAGATGCCGGAAATTGCTTATCCCACTCCTCCTCTGAGATTTGGGCTAAGTCTAGCAGTTTGGGAGCAAGATTTTCAGGATAAGGCTGAAATTCTGCGATGTCAGTTGTGTGGGAAAAGCGCTGATTCCAAGGACAAACATCTTGACAGATATCGCAACCAGCAACCCAGCCTTGCAAATGTGGTGTGACAGTCTCTGGCAGTTTATCCGCCCGATTTTCAATCGTATGATAAGCAATACAACGATTAGCATCGACTACAAAAGGCTGAGTAATTGCATCTGTAGGACAAGCCTCAATGCAACGAGTACAGCTACCGCAGTGTTCAGTTGATGGGCGATCGCTCTCTAGTTCCAGATTTGTCAACACTTCGCCCAAAAATACCCAAGAGCCATACTCCCGTGTAATCACATTACCATTTTTGGCAATCCAACCAATTCCGGCTTGTTGTGCCCACACTTTATCTTGCACAGGGCCTGTGTCAGCATAGTAGCTAGCTCGAACGCCTTCATCAAGTGATTTTAGCCAGATGACTAGCTGCTTGAGTTTTTTGTGCATCACCTTATGATAGTCTCTTCCCCAGCCATAACGGGAAATTTTGGCGTACTCCTCACTTTCTCCTGACGCAGATGCTAGGCGAACGGGACGTTCATGTGGTGTGTAGTAATTTAAAGCAACACATACAAGCGATCGCACTTCTGGCATCACTAAGCGGATATCTTGACGCTTTGGGTTAGTCATCCATTCCATATCGGCGTGATAACCCAGTTCTATCCATGTTTGTAACCTCTGTGCTTCTGTGGTATCTACCTTATTTACAGCAGCAATGCCAACTTTGTGAAATCCCAAGCCTTTGGCTTTTTCTTTCACCACACTGCTGTTTGTTACCGAACAATGATTCATCTGAATTTTGCCCAATCAGAGGCATAGTAATTATACATTATGTAGTCAATACCTTTATTTAAAATATTTAAAATTTGTTAATCACTATAGATTTATAGCTGTCGCCAGATAGTTTAGGACAGAAGCTAATCACTTTTCAAGACGGCGAAAAGTCAGAGACTTTCAAGCCTATTCCCTATTCCCCATTCCCTATTCCCTGCTATATATAGCAATCTATTTCAACAGCAGCTTTCTTTTTGCCTAATTTTGGATTGAAATTAATACTTAGCTAGCGTAATCCAGGTAATTTCATGACAGCTGCTAAATTTATACCCTCAACACAGCCGCAAGAAAACTTCCAAATTGAGGGAATTACAGAACTAAGCATACTGCGTTATTTTGAAACTTTGAACGCAGGAGAATTTGATGTAACAGCGGCCTTGTTTGCTGAGGATGGTGTAATGCATCCACCATTTGAGTCTGACATTGTTGGGCCAGATGCGATCGCAACCTACCTGAAGCAAGAAGCCCAAAACATTAAAGCGCTCCCCCGCAAAGGAATAATCGACAGTTTGGAAAATCAGCAAATCCAAGTTCAGGTTACAGGAAAAGCACAAACTTCCTGGTGCGGCGTGAACGTATTGTGGTTATTTATCCTTAACCAACAACGCCAAATTATTTATACCAGAATCAAACTTTTAGCCTCCCCCCAAGAGCTACTTTCCTTGCGTCCTGAAAAGTAGCAAGAATTTAGCAGTTATACCAATTCAATTCATGATTGCAACAAATCTCTGAGTAGAGACATTGAAATGCAACGTCTCTACTGTCGCATTCTTTTTTCAAGATGGTATTACGTAAACCTGGTTCATTCAAAAAATTGTCTGTTCAGCCAGGTACTTACGCGCGTCAGTCCTGAAACAGGAAATATACTTAATTTATGATAAACAAAATAATTTTCATACAGTCTCTATTTAGTCAAGCTTATTTGACTAGTTCTGGTAGAGTGGCTTCTAACTTGAGACAGTTAGCACCATTAACTTTCAATTGGTACTCTACCTTATCCATGAGACGATTCATAATCAACCAGCCATAACCACCCTCTTGTTTTTCTAAAGGGTTCGGCGGATAATAGGTGGACATATCAAAGCCGTCGCCGTAGTCCCAAATTTCTATAGCAAGATCCCGGTTTTTCAGTTCCAAACGCAGTAAAACTGGCACATTTGGCTTGTCTTTGTGGGCATGACGTACTGCATTGGAATAGGCTTCCACCAAAGCTAGTCGCAAACGACTTGATTGTCGTGACCAATCTACGGACTCCCCTAGCTGGACTTTCAAGCATCCTAGCAACCAGTTTTCGACGATGTTAAGAAAATTCAAGTCACTTGGTACATGAAGCTCACTTTTCATTATTTACAAAACCTCCAATGAAAGTATAGTTTGATCATCTTCTTGAACGTGGTTATCTGCTTGGATGCGAGCTAGTAAATGGTTAAGAGAAAGAGGTTTGGGTGCTTCTTGTAAAAGTTGCCAAAGACCATCTTGATTCAGCATAGAACGGTTAACTGGCTCAACGCCACCCACGGCTTCTGCTGATACGCACAAATTATTTGATACCATTGCTTCCGTAATGCCGTCAGTCGTTAATAGCAATGTGTCTCCAGGGGTAAGAATCAAACGACCAGATTGTGCCTGCCACTTAGGTAAAATTCCCAAAGGAACGCTGCGTACTTTGAGGTAATTGGGTTCGTCCGCTACAGTGGCTTGACGTGACCACAACATTGGATAGATGTGACCAGCATTGGTGTAGACGAGTTCTCTAGTGCTAGGGGTATAACAAGCCAATACAAGGGTAATAAAATAATTGTTGCTAATCAGGTCATCGCCTAGAGTGTAGTTAAGATTTTGCATGACCACATTCGGCTCGGCTGGTGCTTCTTGAGATAATTCCCGTCGCAACACTGAAATGATACTAGCCATGAATAAAGCCGCTGGAACGCCCTTACCAGAAACGTCACCGACCGCTAACCACAAGTTACCTTTGGGATGGACAAAAACTTCAAAAAAATCTCCTCCGACTTCCCTAGCCGGGTAGCAGCAGGCTTGCACCTTTACACCTTTGATATCAGGTAAACTTTGGCGTAGTAGGTTGATTTGGATTTGGCGGGCAACTTCCAACTCAGCTTTGATCTGCTGTTGCTTTTCCTGAAGGCGCTGGTAGAGTTTTGCTTGGGACAGGGCTAAAGCTGCTTGTTCGGCAACACCTGCAATTAGTTGGATGTCTTCGTCTTGCCAAGGGCGATCGCGTCCCCATTGGTGGAGAGCAAGCACAGCAAGCAGATCTTGCTGGTAGCTAAGTGGTACGACCAGATGATGATATGGGTTGCCGTTGTGTGTATTTTGAGTAAGTTGATAATCACGGGTTTCCAGAACTTTTTCAATTAAAAGACTGGTGTCAAAGAAGCTATCAGATACATCTGATTTAGGATCATGGTACAAGAATCTATCTTGTGTCAGGCGATCGCCCTCTACTGGTCTAAGTAAGCAACTAGTTGCTTCAAATGTTTGTCCAATGGTTGCTACAGTCTTTTGCAGCATACTATCGTAGTCTAAAGACTCCCGAATTGCTGTTGTCACTGCATTAAACAAAGATTCTCGCCGCAGGGCCCGGCGCAACTCCCGCGTGCGTTTCTTAACTACGCGATATGTATCAGTGGCTTGCTCAACTAACGCTCTGAGCCGTTCTGGACTCCAGGGTTTGGTAATGTACTTAAATACCTGACCAGAGTTAATCGCGTCCACCAAATCTTCAACATCAGTAAAACCAGTTAACAAAATGCGAATAGTATCGGGAAAACGCTCAACTGTGCGACTGAAAAATTCTGTGCCATTCATTTCTGGCATTCTTTGGTCAGAGATAATTACAGCCATTTCGCCAACTTTCTCCAAGATTTCCAGGGCATCACGAGCATGATTTGCTTTATGTACCTCAAAATCTCGCCGAAAAGTACGGTAGAGTAAATCTAAGTTATCTAGCTCATCGTCTACCACCATGAGCTTAAGTTTTTGTACCTCTGTTTCAGTCATATCTGACTTTATTTTTTCAATAGTTGAATGGCGAGATAGTGCAATGTTTATCTCACCTGACAATCAACAAAAAATTAAGAACTAATCATTCTCAACAGTTATCAGTTATCGATAACTGTTCACTGAATTTAACCCTATCCCACCAAACCAGAACGCAAAGCACGGACTGCTGCTTGGGTACGGTCATCGGCACATAGTTTGTTTAAAATATTGCGGACGTGAGTTTTAACAGTCCCAACAGTGATGTAAAGTCTTTCCGCAATAACTGCATTACTACAACCTTCGACAATCAACTGTAACACTTCCAATTCTCTTTCTGTCAGGGTGTATGGCTCAATTCCTTCCAGATTGTCCACATAATCAGGGTTAGAAGCAATGGTCTTGCTATCCAAAAAAGCCGATTCCGGCTTAGGGGGATTTTGTTGAGCTTGTTGTAATACAATTCGGGCGATCGCTGGATCGATCCAGGCGTTGCCATTGTAAGTTACTCGCACTGCATCCAGCAAATTATCGAACTTAATATCTTTCATACAGTAGGAGTCTGCTCCAGCTGCAAAAGCTGCTAACACCGCTTCTTTGTTATCGCGCAATGTTAAGATTAATATCTTCGTTCTTAACTCTTGCCCATTAACGGTAGATTTCACCTCCCGTGTCAGTTCAATGCCATCCTTACCTGGTAAACCAATATCTATAATTGCAATATCTGGTTGTAGCATTTTTAACATCTTTAACCCTTCAGCAGCATTGGCGGCTTCTCCTACAATTTCAATTTCTTCTCTTTGCAGTAATGCTGTCCGAATACCCACACGAGTTAGGTCATGATCTTCAATCAGAGCGATACGAATTTTACTCATAGCCAACTTCAGCCCGTTACCCTACCTTAACTGTAAAATTGAGTTTACTGGAAAGTCTGAATAGACGCAGATTAAATGCATCTGTACAAATACGTAGAAATATGTTTTAAAAAAGCTAATACTTAGGGGCATTGCCAGTGCCACAGCCATTCATTCCCCTATGTGAACATTACACTTCAGTAATAAAATCAAGGTTTGTTTACCCAAACTACAAGCACCCAAGACCAATTAGTGTAATTCTGGTTTATACTGTTGCAGATTTTACTTACTCAAATAGCGAGATAGTACAAGCTATATTCGATAACTGTGTAAGCACGTAAAGAACGCCGCACCCTTAACACATGCCCTTTGGGGGGGCTGGTCGCATTAATTCTCTTATAGAGGCTGTTGTTCACCTCCTTCGCTAAGAAGAGTATACTGGCTCAGGTGAGGCGGAATTATATTTGTGAGAAATTTCTTGCCTACTTTCGATTTAACAAATGCGATCGCAGAGTCTCTCTAAAGGAAAATCGGGTTCTCAGACGTTTCTCAAAGATCAGCACCTAAGTATTATTTTTGAAAATCAGACAACGATTTTTACCAAAACAAACTGTATACAGTTTTATTCCTGCCAGTTAAATCACTTAGCGGAAATAAACTATATATATTACATTATGACCGTACCCAACTATCTGTTACTAAAATTACAATCTACAACAGATAAAAAAATTTGATAAACTAACGTTCGAGAGAATCTGGCGTGATGCTAATTAAAAAGTAGGCTATGTCTAAACCGCCTAAAGCGTTTTCGGTGTTGGGGATACCAGTTCATGTAATGACTAACTATCCAGGCTGGTTGTTAGAATGCCTGCACGCAGGCAGAGGAACTCATGTTGTAACGCTCAATGCAGAAATGACCATGCAAGCAGAGCAAAATAAATCACTAGCTCAAGTTATTCACAATGCCGAGTTAGTGATTCCTGATGGAGCAGGGGTTGTTTTGTATTTGCGGTGGCTGTTATGGCAAAAAGTGCAACGTTTTCCAGGGATTGAACTAGCAGAAAAACTTTTGCAAGAACTTGGGCAAAAAAAGGAAGGAACAAAAGTATTTTTTTATGGAGGAGCACCTGGAGTGGCTGCAAATGCGGCAGAATTTTGGCAGCAGCAGATTCCAGATTTGAACATAGTAGGTACTCACTCAGGCTACCATTCTTCAGAAGAAGAAACACAATTGCGACAAACTTTCACTCAATTGCAGCCACAAGTAATTTTTGTCGGCTTGGGAGTGCCACGCCAAGAGTTGTGGATTGCTAAAAATCGGCATTTGTGTCCCCAAGCGATTTGGATTGGTGTTGGTGGGAGTTTCGATATTTGGTCGGGAACAAAAACTCGCGCTCCAGCCTGGTTAGGAAATAATAATTTGGAATGGTTGTATCGACTTTATCAAGAACCTTGGCGTTGGCGGCGGATGCTAGCTTTACCAATGTTTGCTGTGAAAGCCTTTGTTTATCGCTTGACTGCAAGGGGTGCAATTGGTTAAGAGTGCTGAGTAATGAGTGTTATTACTGAGTTGTTAGTGAAGTCCTCAAAAAAATTTAAATTTTCGTTGTTAGATTTAAGATTCCCAGGATAAACCTGGGAATCCTTATTTTGGAGAGTTTAAATCTAAGCCCTCAAGCTATTTGGTTGTGGGTATGAGGAATATTTAAAAATGCCAGCATTAACAACTCCAGGAAGAACTAAATCTGTTCATCAAGAGGGCAGTGAAACTCAACAACACACTGATAGCACTACTGCAAAGGTACAATTGCTCTCTGTAACAAAGACTTATACTAACGGCTGTCACACTTTGTTGGATGCAAACTTGGAGGTAAAAAAAGGAGAATTTCTATTTATTACAGGAGCGAGTGGTTCTGGTAAATCAACGCTCTTGAAAATGCTGTATGGTCAAGAGTTAGCAACGCAGGGACAAGTAATTGTTGATGAATGTAACGTAGCAGCTTTAAGAGGCGATCGCTTATCATCATTACGGCGACGTATTGGCAT
Organism: aff. Roholtiella sp. LEGE 12411; assembly: GCF_015206995.1. Taxonomy (GTDB): domain Bacteria; phylum Cyanobacteriota; class Cyanobacteriia; order Cyanobacteriales; family Nostocaceae; genus Komarekiella. The sequence continues at coordinate 51,788 of NZ_JADEXR010000005.1, forward strand.
TGTGTTTCAAGACTATAAACTAATTCCTCAACGCACAGTCGCGGAAAATGTAACTTTTGTGCTGCAAGCTCAAGGGTATACCCGTAAGGAAATTCAACGACGCTTAGAACCAACCTTGAAATTGGTAGGTTTGCTGACTAAAGCTGACTGCTTTCCAGATCAACTTTCTGGAGGAGAGCAACAGAGGGTGAGTATTGCGCGGGCGATAGTCGGAACACCACCGTTGCTGTTGGCGGATGAGCCAACTGGAAATCTCGATCCAGATAATTCTTGGCAAGTAATACAGATTCTCCAGAAGTTAAATTCTTTTGGAGCTACAGTAATCATCACCACTCATGATGAACAATTAGTCCGGCGTTGCAATCATCCAGTAGTGCAAGTTCGTAATGGGCGGCTGTCTCGAAAATAGTCAAGGGTTAAGGGTCAAGAGTCAAGGGTCAAAAATTGTGGACTTTTAACTTTGAGTAGCGGAATGGTTGTGCTAGATGCTAGTCCTTGCAAGCGATCCAAAGCTTGTAAACTCTCGAAAGCTGCCTCTCGAATTACTGTTTCTTCCTCTCGTCTGAGTAGAAGTTGCAAGCATTCAACAACACCTTGCTGTGCGGAGGCATCAACTTGCTTACGGGCGATAAATTTAGTTAGTTGACGCAGGGCTATCAAACGTTTTAAGGGGTCTTTTTCTGTTAAGTTGACCAACAATTGATCAAGGTGGTCTTCTTCTCGATTTCCATAAAGGCTGACGATTTGCCACACCAACAAAAATAAAGTTACCAGCGTCCCCACGCCTTGCACAATAGCACCAGCGGCAATCCAGGCACTGTGGGAATCAACCCAGATGGCAGCTGCCATATAAGTACTGACAGTAGCCAGTCCACCGCTACCTACGGCTAAAGCTAACCGACGGTTTGAACCGTTTAAAAATTTACGTATTTCGAGCCAGTGTAATTGCCAGTTCCACTCCTGCATCGAGTAAACGAATACCATTACCCCAACGCCAATTAAGAGTGCCAACAGCAGTTTCCAGTTCCACAACAGCATAGCAACGACGATTGACAGGAACCCAAGAACGCCTCCAGGCTCAGACAAACGCTTGAAAGTTCTTTGCTTTGTGGCTCCTCTTCCCGTCTTAAACTCTGGAAGCGACCAGTTGGGGATCTGGTTGAGCAATTGCCGCCAAGAAGACGAAGCCTGTGTCACAGTGTTTACCTACTTGATTACAAGACTACTAAATGTATAAGTTTTACCAGGAATTAGGAAAGGCTGAAAGATAAAGAGTGTTCGGCGTAGTTTTTGTAGGGTAAGTGTTCTCAAAGACTAGGCTGAAATCTAGTACTTCATGCTTTAATATTTTCCTAATACACAGGTATGTAATTGACAATCAATAATACTCTACAAGAATACCTGGACTGGGGCGAGTAAGAGCAATTTTGTGACTGAGTTTTTAGAGTTTTAAGTTAAAAACAAAAATGGAAGTCATCAAGGGTGAATTGACCATCAAAAGCACAGAAGGTAACACTGTAGATGTTGTTCGCTGTTACAGATAATAAAGTATTGGGTGGTATTGCCGAGTCAGAATTGGCTAGGTTCGCTGCTGGTAGCACAGCTTGGGTAAGCAATTGGCGATCGCGATCGTAGGCAGAAAGCACTAGCCGTTGCGAACTAGTAACAAAGGTACTAACCGAGTTAACAGGACGCAAGAAAGTAGCTTCTAAAAATCCGCTTTTGGGCGCTCCCATTAAGACTGTCAGCCCTGAATGGGCCGGAAACGCTGGATTCGATGGCTGTATTGCTAAAGAATTGTGAAAAATGATTCCCCAATGCTCATACTGCTGCTCCACGGCTTCAAAACATTTCAAATCTTCCAAGTTTAAACAAATACAAGAAGGTACAGCTACCTTAGCGCCCTCAACAGCTTGCTTAACCTGGCCTCGCCAAGCTGAAGTTATAACTTCGCCTTGCATATTACAGTTGCCAAGCGTAAATTTAGCCTTTTCAACCGTTGGCACTTTATTTGATTGAAGAGTAGCCTGTTTTACCATGACATCCCGCCTTAACCGTAGAGAATCATCAGATTAGTAATTACATCAAAAGATATTCTTTCTATATACATAACTAGAATTAATAACTTATCAAGATAAGCGTTTTGACTATTACTGATGCTTAAAACTAACCGTGAGGTTTCTGATAGATAGAGTACCATAAAAAGCTCATAGGCTATTCCCACCTTAGTAATAGTGGCTACTAGCATAAAACCTTGTAGCATAGTATTTACAACGTAAATTTCTGGTTTGTTGTGAAAAAAAATCGTTAAATCTTTACAAGTAATCGAGTGATTTTACATCTACTTAATCTAGACGGTAATGATAGGTTTGGGAGTAATAATTTGATCGATACAATGATTAGGGACTTTTAACTCAACAGGTAGTAGTCTGGAGTGATACAAGTATCACCTGTTCTAAATAATTACCGTAGTAAACAAAAAATACTTATGTTTCAGCCACAGGGATTTGAGCAACGCTCGATAAATACCTCACTAGGTAGAATGACGTATTATACTGCCGCTGGCTCACCTTGGCAGGATGATGTGACTGCAAAAGATGACCGAGAAACTTTGGTGTTTCTGCACGGCTTTGGTGGTGGGTCTTCTGCTTACGAGTGGTCGAAAGTTTATCCCGCCTTTGCTGCTGAATATCGGATTATTGCACCAGATTTAATCGGCTGGGGTAGGTCTGAGCATCCTCCCCGGAATTATAAAATTGAGGATTACATAACAACGCTTCGTGAATTCTTCGAGCAGACTTGTACAGGGCCAGTCACAGCGATCGCTTCTTCTCTGACCGCAGCGTTTACAATTCGAGTAGCGATCGCTCATCCTGATTTATTCAAGTCTTTGATTCTCGCCACTCCCGCCGGACTTTCTGACTTTGGCGAAGATTACACCCGGAGCTTTTTTGCTCAGTTAGTCAGCGTTCCAGTTGTTGACCGCTTGCTGTACAGCACTGGAATTGCCACTAGCGGGGGTATCCGCGGCTTTTTAGAGCAAAGGCAATTCGCCGAGCCTAATCGAATATACCAAGAAATCGTAGATGCTTATCTACAATCCGCTCAGCAGCCTAATGCTGAGTATGCAGCACTGTCTTTTGTCCGCGGCGATTTGTGCTTTGATTTATCCCTTTACATTCAACAGTTAACAACTCCCACCGCCATTATTTGGGGACAAAAATCTGAATTTACAGGGCCTTCCATAGGTCGCCGTCTTGCCGAAATTAATCCCCAAGCGATCCGATTTTTTCAACAGTTGGAAGATGTGGGTTTAACACCACAGTTAGAATTACCAGCAGTGACAATTGGGTTAATTCGCCGATTTTTGCCTTTGCTTAATTAGTGATTTGACAATGAGTTCATGGCAAATGATAACTGACATATTTTGAGATTTTGGATAAAAAAGACAATATCTAATGATGGGAAAAAACCCTAGTTTAAACTAAGGTAAAATAGTCAGTTCTCAAAACCAAATCCACATAAGTGGAGCATATTCAGCCTGGGTCGGTCGCCAGGCTTTGTTTGTTTAGCCCCGACTATAATCTCTGTGTAAGGTTTTAAGGGGCTATAACTGCTTACTAATAGCTCTCATTTAAGCTATTTTACTTATTTGTCCTTTAATCTAACATCAATAACAGTTGCATTGAAGTTGTAGTTAAAGCCTTCCAACTCAAATGGCATACCGATTTTAACTTTACTGTTACCAATAACTGGGCCGCTTTCAGTGACTTGGGCTTTACCATCTAAAGTCAAAAGTAAATCTGTACTAAAATTGTTACTTTTTGGATCTGGCAATTCTTTAACAGAACCATCGGGTTGAAAAACATTTATTGTTCTGGGTAGCTGTTGAATTGATTTAATCTCAATCTGACCATAAGGTTGATTGCGGATAATCACATTAGTTTTACCACCTTTTTTTAATCCGTTGTTGAATAATTGTTCAGGGTCGCGCACATTCAAACCACGAACGACTAAGTCTACTTCTATGGGTACTGTCTTTGTACCGACTTGAGCAACAGAACCAGAAGTACCAGGAAAGAAAAAGATGCCAAATATAACTAGCAGAATTATCAGTGCAGCACCTAAATCTAGGAGATTGATTTTACCGAACAGGCGACCTTTAGAATCTAATATAGCCATAACGAATTTTCCTAAATATGAGCCGAGTAATTGATTGTAGCAACAAGGTTTTTGAGGGTAACGGCAATATTCCCTACTTGGTAATATTCAAAGTGACTAGGCGTTGCGGTTATGCGACAGTTTATCACGTCTGTTGAAAGTTCGAGTGCAGGAAGCTGTCCCTCAAAGGTGGTAAAACAGACCATCCAAAATGTACCCTAGTCCCCAGTCTTTGCGAAACAAAGGCTTATCCATCTCTAAACAAACAAAGATAAGGGGTTTTCACAAAGACTAATCCTTGGGGCTATATCTGACAACAAGCTATTAGGCATCTTTGGTGTTATGTTTAAAATGCAACTTAGAATGCTCTAACTCCGTCTCATAATTTGTTTGATCATTTTATATTCTCCCAAGATTATCTTCATATCGGATTATGAGCAACTGGAAAGACTTTTTTGCAAATTACCCTTTGTGGCGGCGTCGCTGGTTCTATCCCTTAATTTCAGTAGTAGTCGCCCTAAGTCTATGTTTGAGTACACCTTTGCCTGGTAGAGCTATAGATTTATTTCCGCTTCTATTCCAGGGAGTTCAGGTACTTCAGCTTTCTAATATATCCCCACGCCAAGAAGCTGATCTTGGTAAGCAGATTAATCAGGAAATACTGAGTAGTAAAGTCAGGCTTTATCGCAATCCTGAGATTAATCGTTATGTAAAACAAATTGGTCGTCGTTTGGCAGATAATAGCGATCGCCCCAATCTCTCCTATACTTTTCAGATAGTTGAAGACGATGCTATTAATGCCTTTGCCACGTTAGGAGGCTATGTATATGTTCACACTGGTTTGATCAAAACCGCAGATAATGAAGCGGAACTAGCAAGTGTACTCGCCCATGAGATTGGTCACATTGGTGGGAAACATCTGGTTAACCAGATGCGACAAAAAGCGATCGCTAGTGGTATAGCAACGGCTGCGGGTTTAAATCGCAACGCCGCTGTGGGTATTGGTGTAGACTTAGCACTAAACCGTCCGCGCAGTCGCCAAGATGAGTTCGATGCCGATAAAAGAGGATTAAGAACTTTGACACGCACTGGTTATGCCCAGTCTGCAATGGTTTCTTTTATGCAAAAACTACTGACAAAGGGTTCGGTTCCAACATTTTTAAGTACGCACCCCGCAACTAGCGATCGCATCGATTCCCTGAAACGTGCTATTAATTCTCAACCTAGCAATGGAAGTTATGGCTTGGATAATGCTGCTTATAAAGCTAACATTCGAGTATTAGCGCGATCTTAGTACCACTCACTGTGCAAATTCCGAATTCCATAAACCAAACTGCTTCCCCTGCTCTGTTATCTAGTGTTATGCACTCTGCTTTTTGCGGCGTTCAGCTTTGATTTTGGCTGGATCAACGGCGATCACTGCTTCTTGCAAAGGTAGGGTGCGGAGATGGTGTTTATAAACATTAACTTGGTAAACCAGATTATTTGTAATATCCAATCCGGTTAACCAACCACTTTTGGGATGATAAGCACCAGTATCTATGTCTAACCATCCTTGTCCTTGTGCTAGTTTCCCAGGAGTAACGCCTGGAAAAGTAAAGGTGATGGTGTGACCGATAATAATCTGTTTATCGGGGAAGTAGGGCTTTTCAATACTGTGAAATTCGTCTCGTATCCAGCAAAGTTGATCGGCGGTTTGTTCTGCTACTGACTTGGAAGGGTCAACACCAGCATGAGTTAACCAAAAATCACCCAAATCAAGATATGTAGGCAAAGCTTTAAACCAATCGAGATGCTCGTCGGGGATTGTGGCTTGATTGTAACTGGCTACGGTTGCTTGCCCTCCACTGTACAGCCATGCTTGCATTCTTGGGGAGGAGACGCTTTTATTGGTCAGAATGCTTAATAACATCTGCTCATGATTTCCCAGCAAACATGGGTAGTTATTTTGCTTGACAAAATTTACTACTTGTGAACTATTAGGGCCGCGATCAATTAAGTCTCCCAGAAAATAGATTTGATCGTCTGATGTGGGGGCGATCGCCTCCAACAATGTCATTAGACCTTCATAGTGACCATGTACATCCCCAATGACAACTCGACGGGGGCTAATTTCGCTCATTGTCTCTCAGCTTGAATCATTTTGGCTAACACCTCTGCTACATTCTAAGCTGTTTAATTTCCGCAAATAAGGCTAAAAAATACTTAAAAAATTTTATTTCAATTTAGGACTTACGCAACTGGCACACAAGGCTTCTGGTATAAGAGTCAAGGGTCAAGGGGAGCCACTGCGTTGGGCGGCTCTGCCGACTTGAAGCAAGTGGCGTTCAAGGGTCAAGAATCAAGGTTTTTTGGACTTTTGACCTTTGACTCTGGACAACCTCTGGCGTTAAAAATATGACACTTGCGTAAGTCCTGTCAATTATTATCCCAGGAATTAAGAAAGTTTTGAATTAATAAATAGAAAATGGGATGAGCGACGTGCCCATCCCACAGAAAAAAGTTAAAAAATGGAGTGTGGCTTAAGCTCTACTGTTGGAGCTATGAGCAAATTCCAAGATTAGCTCAAGTTCCAGTAGTCCAAGAATTGGTGTATTCAATTTGATCTGGTGTTAGGGTATCGATATTAATTCCGATTGCCTGCAATTTCAACCGGGCAATTTCTTGATCTACCTCAGTAGGAATGGAGTGCAAACCAGGTTCCAGCTTACCCTTATTCTTCACCAAGAATTCGCAAGCCAAAGCCTGATTGGCAAAGCTCATATCCATCACTGCACTGGGATGTCCTTCCGCAGCAGCAAGGTTAATTAAGCGTCCTTCACCTAGAACAATGACTGATTTGCCATTTGGCAATTTATACTCTTCAGTGAAAGGGCGTACTTGTTTGACTTCTTTAGCTTGAGAAGCCAAATATTTCAGATCAAGTTCAATGTCAAAGTGACCGGAGTTGCAAATGATTGCGCCGTCTTTCATCACCTCGAAATGCTCAGCCCGAATCACGTGCTTGTTGCCGGTAACTGTGATAAATAAATCACCTACGCGAGCCGCTTCGGCCATTGGCAGAACGCGGAAACCATCCATTACCGCTTCAATTGCTTTGATGGGGTCGATTTCGGTGACAATCACGTTAGCGCCAAGACCCCTGGCCCGGAGTGCAGTGCCTTTACCGCACCAGCCATAACCAGCAACAACAATGTTTTTACCAGCCAGCAAGATATTTGTAGCGCGGATAATGCCATCTAGGGTTGATTGCCCAGTACCATAGCGATTATCAAAGAAGTGCTTGGTATCGGCATCGTTGACATTTACTGCGGGGAAGGTGAGAACACCATCTCGGAACATGGCGCGTAGCCGCACAATTCCCGTTGTGGTTTCTTCGGTAGTGCCAATCAAATCGGCAATTTGGTGTTGGCGTTCTTGGATTAAGGTGGCAACCACATCGCTACCATCATCAATAATGATGTTGGGGCGGTGATCTAGAGCAATTTGGACGTGGCGATTATAAGTTGCGTTATCTTCGCCTTTTTGGGCAAAGACAGGAATTTCATGATCAAGGACGAGGCTCGCGGCTACATCATCTTGAGTTGACAGGGGATTGCTGGCAATTAAAAGTGCGTCTGCACCACCAGCTTTGAGAGCGATTGCTAGATGTGCTGTTTCTGTTGTCACATGGGCACAAGCTACAAGGCGAAGCCCAGCAAAAGGTTTTTCTTGGGCAAAGCGATCGCGGATTTGCCGTAAGACTGGCATCTCACGTCCAGCCCATTCAATGCGCTGTCTTCCCAAGGGAGCTAGGGCGAGGTCTTTAACCTCGTGCTTTAATCGGGGAGAAGTTGCGGTCATTAAAAGTTACCTCAAAAAAGTAAAAAAAAGTCACGTAAGTATTTTACGTAGCTTACTAGATTGTTCCACGACTAGCTATTTTTGCCGGTAATTACCAAGCAGCTAGTCAATAGTCCTCAGCACTAGCTTGACGTTTGATCAGCTTAATGTCAACTTTATTTCTAGCTTTTTTCATTTTGACTGATCTTTGATGAGAGTGTTATCAAAGACTATTCCAGTAATTGATGAGGTTTCTTTAATACAACAACATCTGTCCAAAGATATAAAATAACTAAAAAATATCAAATTTTCATCATCCGAAGGAAAATACTCAACTTAAGACAGGTACATTTACTCAGATTGATTGAAGAGGATGGTTGTAGAACTTGACCGTAGATTTTGCTCAAGGAGGTTTTTTAGTGCGCTTTCAATTTTTGGCAATGTCAATCGACAAGCCCTTTGGGTTCGCAGCCTACGGAGGAGCCAGCGCGGTTTTGGGGGTATCCACGCCACTTCCTTCAAGTCGGCAGAGCCTCCCAACGGAGTGGGAGGCATTTTCACAAATACAATGCCTCGGTAACATCCCAAAGCCCATACTAAGCCTGAAGAGGGGGGTGCAACCCCAAGGTAGTCTGGGTAGGGGCATAATAGTGGCGATCGCTAGTTCAATGGTTATGGCACTTGGGTCTTTACCCACTACAGCCCAGATTCCCTTTTTGCCGCAATTACAAGCTCCCAGCAGTGTGAGTAATGACTACAATAACAGAACTGTTTCTGGCTGGGTTTATTTGGATGGTCGCCAGTTGTTTCAAATAGCGGCTTCAAGAACCAACTTTCCTGAGCGTTTAGAAGATATCCAAAAGAAGTTGCAGACAATTAGCCAAAATTACTTTGAGTCATCTGCAAAAACAGTCAAGGTGGAGGTTCGCAAAGTAAACCAATTACCAGTAATTTATGTCAACGACCAATATCTGATGACCGTCACTTCCGAAGATGCTGGACTGCGACAGGTAGATATATCGACATCAGCAAATCAAATCGCCGAGGCTTTACAAGAAGACTTGCAACGGGCAAACCAAGAACGACAAACTCAGTTTCTTATCGATCAAGGTAAAATTGCTGCGGCTACTGGACTAGTAATGATTATCATGAGTTTAGGAGTATACGGCTGGCAGCGCCGTTCTTCAAGAAAAGATTTATTACAGCCTAGCCCTGCATCACCAGCTACTAAACCAATTACAACACAACTGAATCAACGGCAACAGCAGCATCTCCAAGAAGTTAAGAAACGATTGTTCCAGCTAACACAAGCAGGAATCTGGGGTGGTGGAAGTTTCATCATCTTGGGTCTATTTCCCTACACACGAGCTTTTCAGCTAGGAATTCTCAACGCCGCCCAATTTCCTTTAAGATTAGCTGTTGTAGCGCTGGGAACCTATGTAGCTATTCGTTTGAGCTATGCTCTTATTGACCGCTTCGCCTCAACTCTAATCAGCAGTGGTGCTTTTCTAACTCCAGAGAGTTCTGAACGTCTACAACTACGAGTTTCTACATTTTCTGGTGTAACTAAAAGTATTGCTACTGCTGTTTGTGTAGGAGTTGGCATTTTGCTAGCTCTGGTTTCGTTGGGTATAGATATCGTTCCCTTGCTAGCTGGTGCTAGTTTAGTCGGTGTTGCGGTTTCCCTAGCTTCACAAAACTTAATTAAAGATGCGATTAACGGGTTTCTGATCATCTTGGAAGATCAGTATGCTTTGGGGGATGTGATTGCTGTGGGAAATGTGGGAGGCTTAGTAGAAAATTTGAATTTGCGGATGACCCAGGTGCGAGATTCAGAAGGAAGGTTGATCACCATTCCCAATAGTGAAATCAAAATTGTGGCGAATCTTTCTAGTCGTTGGTCACGAGCCGATTTAACAGTCCCAGTTGCCTATGAAGCTAATATTGACGAGGCTTTGAAGTTGATTGAAAATATAGCCTTGGAGATGGATCGAGATCCGCAATGGCAACGTCAAATTATTGAAACGCCCCAAGTTTTAGGAATAGATGTTTTTGGCGATCGCGGTTTGATAATACGTGTATGGATTAAAACACAACCCCTCAAACAATGGGATGTAGCGCGGGAGTATCGCCGTCGTCTAAAAGTTGCTTTCGACCAAGCAGGTATTTCCATCCCTGTACCTCAACAAGCAATTTGGGTGAATGATCCACAGTTGCTGAACTCTCATGGAAATGGCAAAGCTGATTAAGAATGCAGATTAATAAATCTGCAACTCATAAATCTAGGGTGAGTTCCTGCAAGATTTAGCCCTCTCTCTACTTTCTGGCTTTAGATATTGCCGCTTACCTAAAATAATACAAATGTACTATAATGGATCTAGCGTCCACAAAGCCTGATAAAGTGCAAAACGGCTCTGTGACAACCTTCTGGAAGATGGATTCACCGGTTAGTCCTATGATCAAGCATTACATTCTCAACCTCAATCCGACTGCCAAACACGAATGGGATCGGTGTATTCTACGCGACCCGCTAACTGCCAAACGCCCAGAGATTGCCAAATTAATTGCCGAAGCAGTTGGTGCTGACGCAGGTAGCTATTTAGTGAGTATAAACATCGAAGTAACAGTGTTAGAGCAAGCTGCGGTACCTCAAGCCGAACAGCTCTCGCTTTTGTTTACAGACGTAAGTATACCGTCATCACTACGGGAAGTTGCTTAAAACACAGTGCATAATTGAGTAATACGGAGTTGCATTCAAACAATATTACTTGTGGTTGGGATAAAGGATTGAGGAGCTAGGAGAAAGCATATTCTGACTCCCCAATTCCCTCTCTACTACTGCGATTAACGCAATTTTGTACAAACAGACATTAGATTGCAAAATTATTTGCGTTATTTAGAGAAGTAGCAGATACATCGCTGACAACCGTCAAATTAAGAGCACGACTCCTACCGGATGAACCATCTGGATCAATCAAAATAATGGTATCGCTTCCCTGAGTCTCAAAACGCAAGTAGCCGTCAGAAATTGCACTTGCAAAATTCAGGTTGCTTAAACCTAAACTCCGAAAAAGTTGCCTCAGAACAATCTTATCTGTGCCAATTTCCAAGTCCGTGATAGTATCTGCCAGATCTCGGATATTTGTATAAACAAACGCATCTGCACCTTTGCCACCCGTGAGGATATCTCTCCCTTGGTAGCCAGTAATAATGTCATTGCCAGGAGTACCCTTAAGAATGTTGCGACCAAATGTGCCATTAATAATATTTACTACTGCCTCAAATGCACCAATGTCCACTCTGCCGCCAGAGATGCGAGCAAAGCCAGAACCGCGCTGGTCAAATGGTATTTTTTCCGTAGTATTGCCGTCGCCATCTAAATCTGTAGTATCAGCAGGCACATCAGCATTTTTGCCACCATTAATGGCGGGGCTGGCTGTGATCAGGGCATGAGTTTTAACTGCGCCGCCATTGTCTCGCAGCGTAGGATCTAGAACCTCAGTGATGGCAACGTTTAGCTGTTCGCTAGACTTAAAGCCTGTACTGCCATTGAGGCTGCCGATGAGGTTATAACCGTTGCTGCTGAAGTTGCCTGCTACATCATCGGAATTAGAGCTAGTTTGACCATTGTCATTAGTAATTTTGACGTTACCAGCAATAATGCTGTTTTTCACTGTGGCAGAGCCAGAATTAGAGTTGTAGATACCAACACCACCGCTTTCTCCATCAGGGTAATCGAAATTGGAACCGTTGTTGAGCGTGATGGTGCTATTGAGCACGGTTACAGTACCAGCATTGTAGATGCCACGGCCAGAGTTGCCGCTAATAGTGCTGTTGCTGACGATCGCAGTACTAGTCTGATCATTATGAATACCACTACCAGCATTGCTATTAATAGTGCTGCTGATTATGGTCAAGATATTGTTATTAAAGATGCCGCCGCCAGCATTGCTATTAATAGTGCTGCTGATTATGGTCAAGATATTGCTATTAAAGATGCCGCCGCCGAAAATTGCTGAGTTGTTGTTGATGGTACTGTTGATCACAGTCAAGGTACCACCATTGGAAATACTGCCACCACTACCATCTGCATAATTGTCGCTAAGAGTACTATTGCTTATCGTTGCAGTGCCAATATTGAAGATGCCGCTTGCGACCTCTGTATTATTGCCACTAATGGTGCTGTTGTTTAGCTCCAAAATGCTAGTGTTGTAGATGCCACCGCCGAACCTAGCACTGTTGTTGCTGATGGTGCTATTGCTTACCTTTAGGTTCCCTGAGTTGAAGATGCCACCACTACCATCGCCATAAAGATCAGAGCCTCCGAAGTTGCCACTGATGGTGCTATTACTTAACGCTAGAGTGCCAGTGTTGTAGATGCCGCCGCCACCTGCGTATACTCCTGAGATGTTGTTACTGATGGTACTATTGCTCACCTTTAGGTTGCCAGAGTTATATATACCACCGCCTTGGTATCCTACTGAGTTATTCCTAATACTGCTGTTGTTGATAGTGAGAGTACCAGCGTTCAAAATGCCACCACCGCCGATATAATCGTCAAGAATACTACCATCGGGAGAAAAATTAGAGCCATTGGCAATGGTCAATCCTGCAATTTCTACTGTAATACCACTGCTAAGCTCCAAGACACGGCTTGTATTGTTACCACTAATAGTGAGTAAATCCGCGCCTGTGCCCTTGATACTGAGGTCGTCTGTAATACTTAGACTACTACCAGCAAGGGTGATGGTGTCAGCAGTGTTGTCGGTGAACAGGCCATTAAAGTTAATGATGTCTTTTCCAGTCAGGGCATTGGCACTCAGGATTGCTTGCCGCAGAGAACCACTACCACTGTCGTTGGTATTGCTAACGCCGAATATTGCCATTGATGATGTTGCTCCTATTTTTGATCAGGGGTATTCCCCTAAAAGGTTGTGCTTGTAGGGGTTCGAGTATTAAGTATGTTTTCTATTGATTGTTTGGTACTAAAAACTGAGTTTCTCAAACATTATGAACAAATAAACTGTTAGAAACAGGGTTTTATCAGGTTATTAAAAATCAGTCATAGCAATCTCTAAGGTAAGCAACTAAGAGTGGAATGGGGTTTTGCTACCACTAAATTCCAACTCTGAATTCTTAAAGCCAAAGAAAATTGCCAACTAATTTTGTATATGATTCCGAAAATTTACTTAGCCTTAAAAAAGGCACTTACAAGTAATTGTATACAAATACTAGGTTCATGTAAAAATTTTCTGGAGAGTTTACTTTAACTTTATATTTGACAAGATTAAGTAAAGTTGCTGTAAACAAGCAGGGGTAGCGATCGCCTACCGCCAAAAAGCAATGGACACCTTGATTCGATTAACTGCGGAAAAAGCACATGCGATCGCTCATTTAGAATATCTGCGTAAGCAGTTTAGCGATCGCCTTCAATTAACTCCTATTTATTGTTAACATCAACAACAAGCACGACTTTCAAGCTAAACCGTAATGACTGATGAAAAACATCCTATTGGTTAATCTACAACCACCACCATGACAGTTGTATCAAACGACGCTCGCTTTCAACCCATTAACTTATTGGAGTATGAAAAACTAGCCCAAGAGCATCTGTCTCAGATGGCGTTTGATTACTACAGCAGTGGCGCTTGGGATGAAATCACATTGCGAGATAATCGTGCGGCCTTTGAGCGAGTCAAGCTGCGACCTCGGATGTTAGTTGATGTTAGCGATCGCAATCTGAGCACCTCTATTTTAGGACAACCTTTGCAACTACCTCTGTTAATTGCACCGATGGCTTTTCAATGTCTAGCTCATCCAGATGGAGAAGTCGCAACAGCAATAGCTGCGGCATCAGCAGGTGTGGGCATGGTGTTGAGTACAATGGCGACAAAGAGCATGGAAGATGTGGCTGCTGTCGGTAACAAACAAAATGCCTTGCAGTGGTTTCAGCTTTACATTCACAAAGATCGAGGGTTAACTCGTGCTTTAGTAGAAAGGGCTGAAGCCGCAGGTTACAAAGCACTTTGTCTGACCGCAGATGCTCCTGTTCTCGGACAACGGGAGCGAGATCAGCGTAATGAGTTTGCTCTACCACCAGACTTACATCTGGCTAACCTCGCAACTATTTCAGGGCTAGACATTTCTCATAAGACAGGGGAATCTGGGTTATTTACCTATTTTGCCCAACAGCTAAACTCCGCGGTAACTTGGCACGACTTGGAATGGTTGCAGTCTATATCTCCATTACCTTTGGTACTCAAAGGAATTTTACGAGGTGATGATGCTAAGCTCGCTGTAGAGTCTGGAGCCAAAGCAATTATCGTTTCTAATCATGGTGGCAGACAACTTGATGGTGCGATCGCCTCTTTAGATGTTCTAGCTGAAATAGTGACAGCAGCGGATGGTAAAGCAGAAGTACTATTAGATGGAGGTATCCGTCGGGGTACAGACATTCTGAAAGCCTTGGCGTTAGGGGCAAAAGCAGTACTAATTGGGCGACCTGTTTTGTGGGGACTGGCGGTAGCAGGACAAGTCGGTGTATCTCACGTCATCTCTTTGCTACAAGATGAGTTAAATCTGACAATGGCACTAAGTGGCTGTGCCAAAATACAGGATATAGACTCTAGTTTAGTAAAACTCAGTTAATTCTGTAGATAGCAACTGGCATCCCGACCCAAGCAAGTACTCAAGCGTTGCAACGAGCGTTATCCAGTACTCAAAGCTTGAAAAAACTTACCACAAGGGCAATTAAGCTAATCACTATACTTGCTGCATTAGTCCCTTTTACGCTATTGTTTAGCAAGATTTCTAAAATTAAAGATCAATTTTTTTTCGTAAAATCACTGAATAGGCTATAATGGTTTAGTTGGATATTAAGGGCGGGTGGCGAAACTGGTAGACGCACCACACTCAAAATGTGGCGACCTTGCGGTCATAGGAGTTCGATTCTCCTCCTGCCCACTATCAAAAACGTTTTAGGGTATCAACAGTTGTATAACTAAAAATACTAAAGCGCTAGCTCTATCTATACTGGATAATTTTTTCTCTTAAAAATCATCTATCGCGCTCATGAATATGCTTCAAAAATAGTAAAAAATATTCTCTAGCGAGATTAAATCATTAATGTTCATGAGCAAGTAAATTTGTAATTTATTTAAGAGCCATTGTCAATCATTAGAAAATGTAAAGATTATGCAACTAAAAAGATGGGAATCTCCTCGTAAACAAGGTAGGAATGATAAAGGGAGAGGCGGTTCTGCAAGAAAACGGCAACTCAAAAAGCAAAGACAAATGCTACGGCAAAAACTTGAAGAAGGTAGTAAACCAGAAAATCACACAAACAAAGACAATACTAACAGGGGGAAGATAAATTTATTTTCCCCCTCTTTTTTAGGCTTTCTTTTTATAGGAAAATAATATTTATAAATTTTATAGTATGGTAAGTTTAAATTTTAAATTTGTAATAAATCTAACAATATATAAAAAATATATGACCTTATTTTTCAAAAGAAAATTTAAATTGAACTGCTTAAGCACATACTTACGTAATGAAATAGGCAGACTGACAGATTGACTTTCTAGGATTTAATTCAGCCAGATGATTCTTTTTATGTATGTAGATATAACTCTCCGAAAATATAGATCTATAGTAATTTATGGTAATTGTAACGCTTACATGAACTAACTGAAAAATAATTATGAAGTAAGTATGAATTTTGTCAACCACTATCTTAAATCCCTTGGTTAAACCAGTAAAGTACGATACAGTGACAAATAATTATACTATTATCGGAGAAGCAAAAAATATACTGCTAAAGTAACTGCATCTCCATGTGTTAATTTCCGACTATGACACAATCCTGAAAAAGTCAGAAACTATATAAGCTGACTTTTCAAATATTCGGAATGGTATAGATAATCTATAGATTCTTTTCTTGGACACAAGGAGTTATTTATGGTGGGAAGAGTGTTTCTACCTACTCAAAAGGTGCTTGATTTTCCTATTACTGCCTTACGTTTTGACGACCAAATACAAACAATATTGAAGTGGGCGAGTACCCGTGAGAGTAAAACCGTATGTATAGCTAATGTACACATGCTCATGGAAGCTCACTCTAATCCCGAATTTGCCAGTGTACTAAAAAATGCAGATCTAGTTACTCCTGACGGTATGCCTCTGGTGTGGATGATGCGGAAAATGGGAGCGCGTTACCAAGATCGTGTCGCAGGGATGGATATTTTTCTAGCATTGTGTCAGTTAGCTCAAAGCCAAAATCTCAGTGTTTTCTTTGTAGGTTCTCAAACAGAAATTCTTTCTAGAATGCGAAAAAGATTAGATCAAGAATTTCCTAATCTGAAAATTGCAGCGATGGAACCTTTACCCTTTCGTCCCATGACAGAAACTGAAGACGAAGCCTTGGTAAAAAAAATCAATTACAGTGGTGCTAGTGTTGTGTTGGTGTCTCTGGGATGTCCAAAACAAGAAAATTGGATGGCTCAACATAAAGGTAAGATTCAGGCTGTGATGCTTGGATTAGGGGGAGTTTTTCCAGTTTATGCAGGAATCCACAAGCGAGCACCCCGCATAATTCGAGACTTAGGACTTGAATGGCTCTATCGATGGGTTCAAGAACCACGCCGACTCTGGGGTCGCTATGCAACGACAATTCCACCCTTCATCTGGCTGGCGACTAAGCAACTGTTGTCATCTAGTCGTCTTGCAGGAGTCTTCCAGAATAGCAGTGGAGATTGACATATTTCTGGCATTCCTAACTCTAGTAATTTAACGTGTAAGTGCTTTTGTTTACTACGGTTTTGGTGTACAATAATACAAACATCATTGTATAGAGCATAGGCGCATAGCGAAGAAAATTATACACAACATAACTCTTTTAATCTGTTTTTCATTCAGGGGGGAATAATACTTCCCCCGCTTTTATATAAAGACTTAAATTAACTCAACAGAAAAGCGTTATATCCCTGCACATATCACTTTTGCAAATATGAAATTGAGAAAGAGCCTCTCTAATTAAAAGGTGGTATTGCTTTATTCTAAGTATAAAAATTTTCATCCGTAAATGTTCTCTAGGCATCACTAGAAGATGTTTTTAGGAATTTTTGCTCACAGTTACATGTTCTCAAGCTGAGGATAAGTGTAAAACTTACCTTAAATAAAGGTACTGAATATGCAATGACCATATATTTCCAGAGAGGCAACAATCTGTCTAGAAACAAAACTTTATATAAACTTAACATTTTTTTCTCAGGTTTCTCAAACTCTATGTGGATTAAAGCCTGAAAATATAAATATACAGGGAGTTTGGTACCAAAATTAATTATGGACATGAGTATATTTTCTGATAAAAGTTTTTTGAATTGCTGCCAATTTGCTAAAAAGTTATGGCAAGATGATTTGGAAGCCATTGCTGTAAAATTTCAACAAGATTAGTTATATTCAGTAACGTTAACTAGCTAAGTAGATTCACAGCTATATTGTAGTTCTGTTAGTAATTGCCCTTGTTTTAATCTTAATTGTCGGGTTCTCCTAAGACACTGTACTCGTGTTGGTTTTCTATTTCGTCGTTACTGAGTTGATAGCGACCTAATCAGCTGTAATTTAGCCGTATTCATGAAAAATCTCTTTTCCAATGACAAGAATGACAAGTACTTCCGCACAGATCATCTGAAAGCTGATCTCAAAGGTCGATCTGTTCGTGGTGGTGCAGTTACAATGGTTGCCCAAGTTTTGAAGTTCAGCTTGAACTTGGTATCTAACGTGGTATTGGCTCGATTGTTGACGCCACAAGATTATGGCTTGATAGGTATGGTGACTGCGGTTATTGGATTTGTCGGTTTGTTCAAAGACTTGGGATTGTCGATGGCAACTGTCCAAAAGGAGGAGATTAATCATGAGCAAGTTAGTACCTTATTTTGGGTGAATGTGGCACTTAGCCTTACAGCTGCCTTGGTTACTGCTGCGATCGCACCTGCAATTGCTTGGTTTTATAATGAACCCCGTTTGATTTGGATTACCCTAGCACTATCCGTGGGTATTATCTTTGGTGGCTTTAGTGTTCAGCACAGTGCATTACTCAATCGCCAGATGCAATATAAAGCGTTAGTGTTCAATGATGTTCGGGCTATGATCATTGGCATCATAGCTGCGCTCATTGCTGCTTGGCATGGATTAGGCTACTGGGCACTAGTGATTTTACCCCTTGTTTCAGGATTTGCTGGTGTTACTGGCCTCTGGATTGCCTGTGCTTGGCGTCCAGGGCTACCTGTTTGGCGATCGGGAATAGGATCAATGCTAGCTTTTGGAGGGCATCTTACTGGATTCACTACTATTAATTACTTTGCCCGGAATCTTGACAATGTTCTTATCGGGAAATACTGGGGCGCTCAACAGTTAGGTTTATATGCTAAAGCTTATCAATTGCTAGTTCTGCCGATTAACCAGATTAATGCACCAATTACTGCGGTTGCTATCCCTAGTTTAAGCCGCTTGCAACAGGAACCACAACAATTTCGCCACTATTACCTTAAAGCTATTTCAGTAATTGCTTTTCTAACCACGCCAACGATCATCTTTATGATTGTTGCATCAGAAGACATTATTGGATTTCTTCTCGGTTCTCAGTGGCTTGGATCTAGCACAATATTTCGATTATTAGCCATATCCGCATTAGTTCAACCGCTTTGTAACACTACTGGTTGGCTATATATATCCAGAGGTAGAAGCGATCGCATGTTCAAATGGGGTTTATTCTCTTCTTCCTGGCTGGTAACATCATTTTTCATCGGCTTACCGTATCAAGCATCTGGAGTTGCTTTATCCTATGCCATAGCAATGCTTTTACAGGCATTTCCCTGCATCTACTATGCAACAAGAGGCACATCAATTACAATGCTTGATGTATTTGGAGCAGTAAAGCAAACATTTATATCATCGGTAGTATCAGGTGCAGTAGTATTAAGCATTAAGATTTACATAGGTTCAAGTCTGCCGACATGGGTAACAGTGATTATTTATTCTGCTGTGATGAGCCTGGTATATATTGGGCTAATGTTCTATGTATTTAGGATGAAAAATTTTTATTTAGGCTTTTTAGGTGAATTCAAAAAATAATACTTTAGCATATTCTGCTTATATTAAGTTTTGCACCTTATTATTTTTCGTAGACAAAATCAAGATTAAGTATTATGCAAAATATAAACTTGTGGAAAGAAACAAAATTTATAAAAACTTCTAAAGGTTATAGAGCTTCCAAAGACCCGAAACATGTCAGTATTAGTTCTCGAATCATTGCAAATATTGTAGGCAAAGTTTGCGAAAAAATTATTAATCAGCACGCTAGTGGTTTGTTATTAGATTTAGGCTGTGGCAATGTTCCTTTATATGGAATTTATAAAGACAGAGTTATAGATAACATTTGCATAGATTGGAGTAATACTTTACATAAAAATATATATCTTGATTATGAAGTTGACTTAAATACTATAATACCTCTTGATAGTGAGCAGTTTGATACTATTCTCGTTACTGATGTATTAGAACATATCGCAAAACCAGAACTATTAATGAGTGAGATCAAAAGACTTTTAAAGCCGAATGGCAAAATCATTCTTACTGTACCTTTTTTATATTGGCTGCACGAACAACCTTATGATTATTTTAGATACACAGAATTTGCGCTGAGAATGTTTTGCCAACAAAACAATTTAACCATAATAGAATTGGAGCCTTACGGAGGAGCTATAGAAGTAATTCTGGATATTGTTGCTAAACAATTAATACGGATTTCAACACTATCATGTAAAATATTTTCCAACTTCAGTACAGGATTTATTGAATCCTCTATAGGTCAAAAAATCTTGCTGAAAACATCTAGCAAATTTCCTCTAGGTTATTATTTAATTGCACAAAAAGTCGAATCTGTGAATTAAGAAATAAATTGTAAAGCCGAAAGCTAAAATTTTATGTTTTTAAACTATTTTGTCATTCTATAATAAAATATTTGCCATGAAAATTGCATTTTTTGTTAATCAATTCCCAACTTTATCTGAAACTTTTATCTTGAACCAGATAACAGGTCTAATTGATCGTGGACATGAAGTTTATATTTATGCAGATCGTCCAGGCGATATGTCCAAAATCCACCCTGAAGTTGAAAAATATCATCTTCTGGCTCATACTCACTATATTGGAAAACCTAATAATCGCATTTTGCGGTTAATGAAAATATTTAAATTGTTGCCTAATTTTTGGCGAAATCCCATTCTTTTATTGCATTCAATAAACTTTTTAAAGTACGGAAAACGAGCAGCATCATTAACATTATTTTATACAGTTGCACAGTTATTAAATAAACCAAGAATATATGACATCATTCATTGTCATTTTGGGACGAATGGACTCAAGGCAATTCTTCTTAAGGAACTTAATCTTATTCAAGGGAAGTTAGTCACCACATTTCATGGTTATGATGTGTCGCAATATATTAAAAAGTATGGAACTAATGTTTATGCAAACTTATTTGCTACAGGAGACCTTTGCTGTCCAATTAGTATGCAGATGAAATTTAATTTAGCTGAGCTAGGTTGTAATGAAAATAAATTAATTATACATAGAATGGGAATAGATTGTGGCAAGTTTTTATTTAATTTACGTCAACAGCCACAAGATGGCATAGTCAGAATAATAACAATTGCCCGCTTAGTTGAAAAGAAAGGAGTAGAGTATGGTATTCGTGCAGTTGCTAATCTTCTCAAGTCTGGGATGAAGATTGAATATAATATTGTTGGTGACGGTTTTTTACAAGAAAAGTTACAACAATTAATCCAAGAACTAGATTTGATTGATAGTATCAGGCTACTTGGTTGGAAGCAACAACAAGAGGTCGTAGACATACTTAATAGCTCTCATATTTTACTGGCTCCAAGCATAACAAGCCAGGAAGGTGATCAAGAAGGCATTCCTATAGTCTTAATGGAAGCAATAGCAATGGGTCTACCCGTAGTAAGTACATATCATAGTGGAATTCCTGAGTTAATTGAAAATGGTAAATCAGGTTTTCTAGTTCCTGAAAGAGATGTAAATGCTTTAACTGATAAACTGCGCTATTTGGTCGAGCATCCAGAGAGTTGGGCAAGTATGGGTTTAGCAGGTCGAGTATTTGTAGAAGAAAACTATGACATTAATAAGCTTAATGACAGACTAGTTGAAATTTATAAAAATATATCTTATCCAGATACTGAAGAAAAAACTGCTTTAACAGCCTCAGCATACATCTGAATAGAGCATACATAAATAAGTTTTGGAGGTAAAAAACGATGGAATTTTCAGACAATACACAGACAAAACTCCAAAATCAACCCATTGTCAGTGTTATTATACCAACCTTTAATCGAGCTAACTTACTACCTAGAGCAATTTCCAGCGTACTTGCACAGACATTTTCCAATTTTGAACTAATTATTGTAGATGATGGTTCTACAGATAATACAGCCGAAGTTGTCAATGAATTTGCAGATCCCAGAATTAGATATATAGCTTTAGGGAAAAACTGCGGTGGAAGCCATGCACGCAACCAAGGTATACAATCAGCACATGCAGAGTTTGTAGCTTTTTTAGATAGTGATGATGAATGGTTGCCTAAAAAACTAGAATTGCAGTTAGCTCGTCTTCAATCTAGTGATGATCCTTATGCTACGGTAGTTTATTGTCTAGGCTATGAATATTACGAATCAGTCCAACGCAAAAAACTGCCAAATTTGATTGCTCACGAAGGAGATGTTTTTAATAATTTATTGAGAGGATGGTTACCTTCTACTACGTCCCTATTTCTGTCCAAGCGATCTTCTTTAGTAAATGTCGGCGGTTTCGATGAAAGTTTACCTAGTTTCCAAGATTACGATTTATGGCTAAGTTTAGCTAAAGCTAATAATCATTTTTTGGCTGTAAATGAACCATTAATTATCAGATATTTTCATGGAAATCAAATTATAAGTAACTTATCAGCAAATTTAACAGGGTTTCAAATTTTTGAGAATAAATGGGGGCCAATTATAAAGCAACGTCTTGGATACAAAGCATATCGTGAGTCTATAGGTTTAAAAATATCAATAATACAAGTTAATAGGGTAGGAAAGGCAGTTGATGCAGGACAAAGGCTTTTAGCTTTACGTTATACACTTAGTCTGTTACAATTTCTGCCAATGTCGGGAACTTACATCTTATCCGGATTGATATTAACAATATTTGGGCGAACAATGTTTGGACGTAAGGCACACGAGAATTTAGGTAAGTTGAAAAATGGTTTAACTAAACTAGCAAAGAAGATTGAAATTACATCATAAATATTATTGTTTATTCATATTCTATAACAATCAATATTTGTTCATTTTCAAATAGTACTGATATCTCAATTTAAAAACTTTGACTAACTAAGTATTATTGCTTTAAAAATGATTGCAGATGTATTTTGGTATAAAGTGTAATGAAGTTTTCTCTGATTCTTGCTACTTTAAATCGCACTGTCGAAGTCGGGTATTTTTTGCAAACCCTTAATACCCAAACTTACCGCAACTTCGAGTTGATAATCATAGATCAAAATCCTGATGATCGGCTTTTAAAATTCATCCAACCTTATCAAAATAGCTTTCCCCTTTTGCACTTGCGTTCTGCAAAAGGGCTGTCTCTCGCCCGTAATGTTGGGTTGCAGCATATTAGTGGCGACATAGTAGCCTTCCCAGATGATGATTGTGCTTACCCACAGGATATCCTTGAGCATGTAGCCTACTTCTTTACAAACCATCCTGAATGGAATGGTCTTACAGGACGTTCTATTGATCAACAAGGTAAAGATTCCGGTAGACATGGAGAAAGTCCACCCGGGCCAATCAACCGTTTTAATGTATGGCGAAGAGGAATTTCTTACACTATATTTCTCCGTCGTTCAGTTGTGATGCAGGTCGGTGTCTTTGATGAAAGTCTAGGAGTTGGCGCAAATACACCTTGGGGTTCAGCAGAAGAAACTGATTACTTGTTACGAGCTATCAACACAGGTTTGTATTACGACCCTATGGTAACTGTGACTCATCCAATAAAATTAATACAAACAGAACTTATTCAAACTAATATTAGCAAAGATAAAACCTATTCCAAAACTTATGCTTATGCTATGGGTAGGGGTCGGGTACTACGTAAGCACAACATTCCATTATGGTTTGTTATTTACAACTGGGGTCGTCCCTTGGTAGGGGTTGCATTATCACTACTTCAAGGTCGTCTAGACAGTGTTAGGTCTTATTGGGCCACTTTTCAGGGTAGAGTGCAAGGCTGGTTAGGTTGGACTAATGAAAAAGCTTTGAAGAATTAAGTTAATACTAAAGTTATAAACAATTAAACGTTGTTGAGCGAAGTAATGAAACTATATATATATACAAAGCGTTTTCCGCCAGATATGATGCTAATTAAGAGTGAGGGAACTAAAAAAGCCGTTCATGGTCTTGCCTCTGGACTCGTAAAATGTGGCGTAGAAGTTACAATCCTTTGCGAAGGAGAGAGTAATGGCTCATTTGAGATGCCAGAAGGATACAAAATTCAATGTTTTACAAATCCTAATCAGAATCAGTCTTTTAAGATTGCTACTGGTTTAAAACAATTCATTAGCCAGAATTTAGATCAAAATAACCTTGTAATTTTAAGTGGTATATTCCAACCTAGAATTTACGCCATATCCCGTTTATTGAAAAAATGCAATATACCGTATATAGTTTTCCCGCATGATCCCTATAATCCTGCAATTTTTAGCAAAAATTCTCAACTAAAGTGGGTATACTGGTATCTTTTAGAACGACAAGTACTGAGGCAGGCAAAAGCAGTACAAGTCTTAGATATGCGGCATACTAAATTTCTTCGTGATTTGAAGGTCAATACTCGTGTTATAGCAGCACCTAATGGTTTTTTGCCTAATGAAGTGTATCCTGAAGCTTCCTTAAACTGGAATACAGAAAGCATTCCCAAATTGTTTTTTATAGGTCGTATAGATACTCATAATAAAGGTCTAGATTTGCTGATTGATGCATTTGCTAAAATTGTTGAAACTACTGATGCCAAACTTATAATTCAGGGTGCTGACCAAGGAGACAAGAAAAATTTAGAGGATAGGGTAGCAAGGCTTTCACTGTCAAGTAGAACCTTATTTCTCCCTGCTGATTATTCAACACCTACACCTCTAATTATCAAGAATTACGATGTTTTCTGCGTTCCGTCTCGCTTTGAGGGCTTCAGCCTGGCTGCTCTTGAAGCAATGTTAGCTGGGAGAGTGCTGTTAGTTTCAGAAGTGGCTGGTATAGCGCCCCACATTAAAGCAAGTGGCTGTGGTGTTGTAGTTGCACCAGAGGTATCAGAAATTCAATCAGGGTTAATAGAGTTACTCGAACGTCGTTCAGATTGGAAAGAAATGGGGCTGAAAGGTCGGCGTTATGCATTAGAGCATCTTGATTGGAACAAGATTGCATCTAGTGCTTTAGATCAGTATCAACAACTAGTGAAGTCTTTTGATTGATTTTAGAAAATCAGAATAATATCCATACAAAATTAAAACTTTATAATTAAAAGCGAAGATATTTTGCCTAATTACCAATATCTTAGTTTTCAATCATTCTCTCAAGAAGTTAGGTTTAATTTTGCCCATTTAATTAACATTATCCTAATTCAATATTTCTTTATATGGATTGAACCAATATGTATTCCGTAGATAATGAAATCATAAATACTTCAATAGCCTGGGTTAGTCCTAGCATGAAACTAGGCTTTTACATACAGCCCGTACTTCGCAATCTTAATAACATAGTTCCCAAAATAGAAATATTTACTTCAGAATGGCCTGGATTTGTACCAGGCTGTGAAAATGCTTTTAAAGTCAACATAGTAGGTAAATACAGAGAAATTTCTGTTGGTAAAACGAATGCAGGGTACAAACGTATAATTCAATTACTACCTTTAGAAATAATTACTCACCTTCTAAAATTAAAACCACAAGTCATCTTTGTAACGGGCCTTTCCCTATGGACTCTTCTTGTACTCATGCTGAAGCCATTAACAAAATGGCGAGTCATTATTATATACAGTGGAAGCTCGCCCAACATAGACATGAGTGATTCGCCAGTTCGGATATTTAGTAGACGTTTAATGGCGGAGAATGCGGATGCCTTTGTTACAAACTCCCAAGGTGGAAAAGAATATCTTACGGACGTTTTAAAGGTTGACAAGGCTAGAGTTTTTGCTAGACCCTATCAAATTCCAGACAAGCAGGCACTTCTTCAATCTAGCATAGTTAATAATTTAGACTTATCTAACAATCAACATCCGGTTTTTCTGTTTATTGGTCAGACAATTTATCGTAAGGGTTTAACCTTTCTCTTGGAAGCTTGCTTACTACTAGAAAACCAAGGTTGCCGTGATTATACTCTGATCGTGATTGGTGATGGCGCACAACGCCAAGAGCTTGAAAACTGGACTAGGGAGCGTGGCTTGGAAAACAGAGTTAGGTTTGAAGGATGGGTTAACTACGGTAGCTTGGGAGAATATTTTCAGAATACAGATATTTTTATATTTCCTACTTTAGAAGATATTTGGGGTATGGTGGTGCTAGAAGCTATGCTGTTTGGTAAACCTATAATGTGTTCTAAATATGCAGGAGTTTCAGAAATGATTTTGCCTGGGGACAATGGCTATATTTTTGATCCATCTGCTCCTACAGAGATAGCTAAACTTATGCGTTGTTTTATAGATAATCCAAATTTGATTAGCTCTATGGGCTATAAGTCACAAGAGTTGATAGCACATCATACTCCGGAAGCAGCAGCAGAGTTTCTAGCTGGCGTTCAATCATTCGTTTTAAAGCATTAATTTAAACCATCCAATAAATAAGTTTGATGAATAAGGAACTCTTTATTAGCTACTTATAGTTTTGTGAACGTATCAAGCATGAAATCCATTAAAGTTTTGTTCTCTGCCTATGCTTGTGAACCAGGACAAGGTTCGGAGCCAGGAGTAGGGTGGAATGTTGTCAGGGAGGTGAGCAAGTATTGCCAAATTTGGGTACTGACATCAAACTGTCACCGCCAAGGTATTGAAACTGAGTTAGCACGCAACCCACTGCCTAACCTGCACTTTATTTACCTAGATCCTTTTGGCTGGGTATTAGATTGGAGTTCTCAGCGAAAAGGAAAACAGCGAGGGGTCTACTTTCATTATTACCTTTGGCAAATTTGGGCGTATTTTGTCGGCCGCTCATTCTACAAACATATTGATTTTGATCTTGTACATCACGTAACTTATGTGAGATATTCCAGCCCTAGCTTCGTCTCACTACTTCCAATTCCTTTTCTTTGGGGCCCTGTTGGCGGTGGAGAATCAGCCCCCAAAAGCTTTTGGAAAAACTTTAGTTATGGTGGGAAAGCGTATGAGGTTTTGCGAAATTTGGCTCGCTGGATTGGTGAGTTTGATCCCTTAGTTCGCCTCACTGCCCAACGAAGTGCTTTAGCCTGGGCGACAACTGAAGATACGGCTAAAAGACTATACCATATAGGTGCAAAAAACGTTAAAATTTACTCCCAGTTGGGTTTATCTAAGGATGAAATAACCAACCTTGCAGATTACGCAATTCCCGACAATTATCCAATTAGGTTTATTAGCGTAGGTAGACTTTTGCACTGGAAAGGATTTCATTTGGGATTAGCTGCATTTGCTCAAGCAAATCTAGTTGATGCTGAGTATTGGATTATAGGAGAAGGAAGTGAACGTAAACAACTAGAAATATTGACTGAAGATTTAGATCTTACTGAAAGAGTTAAGTTTTGGGGCAATCTTTCTCGTGAACAGACTTGGAATAAGATAGGGGATTGCCATATTCTAGTTCATCCAAGTTTGCATGAATCTGGGGGATTTGTTTGTTTGGAAGCTATGGCAGCAGGACGTCCAGTGATTTGTTTAGATTTAGGAGGCCCATCTGTTCAGGTTACAGAGGAAACTGGCTTTAAAATCCCAGCACATACACCTGAGCAAGCAGTACGGGATATTGCTAAAGCTATGACCCATTTGAGTAGTGATTCAGAGTTAAGAGTGCGTATGGGACAAGCTGGACATCAGAGGGTAAGAGAAGCTTTTAGTTGGGAAAGTAGAGGACGAGAGTTGGCTAAACTTTACGAAGAAATTTCAACCCAAGATCAATTATGCGTGAAATTGGTTAGAAAATTATGAGTTTTTATCAAAATATTTTATCTATAACGTTATTACTTTGTGGACTGACAGATTTCCTACGTATATTCCGCCTAGGCGGAATTACTGCTTTAGGGATACTGACGCTGATTGTAGCTCCAATCAGTTGGATTTTGGTGTTCACTCGTTCTAAGATTCCCAAGGCAGTGCTAGTAGTATCTTCGCTAGTTTTGTTTATCATATTTGCTTTGCTCGATTGGCTTTGGCACTACTCCACATTATCTACATCCATCGTCACTGTTGTCCAAAATCTGTCGTTATACATAGCATTCGTTGGATTTGTAGTACTTAGTACAATACAAAGTAATCGAACGTTCGATCCACCCAACTACATAAGTAAGAGTTTTCCAAGAGCGATTAAGATATCAGTAGGGCTGTATGGGCTGAGTCTTCTGATATTTGGTCCTGGTACAGGCTTGATCATGGGTCCGCGATCGTTTGCCTTATTTGCCATCATAGGTATGGCTTGGTATCTGGCAGTTTGGCGCTATCACTTGCCTGGAGGGTTATTGTGGGCAAGTTTTACAATCATAGCTATTGCTTTAAGTTTCTCGCGAACAGCACTACTCATAGCCTTACTCCTGTTCCCTTTATCTCAAATATCTTTGAAGGATCTCAAAGGTTGGATGCGTATGGGTTTAACTATTGCCTTAATAGCTACTGTTTCATACTTAGCATTCACCTATGTAGAACCCATACGTTCTCGTTTTACTTCCGTAGGAGATAATGCTACTGTTGGTGGAGTTAAAATTAATACATCTGGGCGAAATGTAGCATGGCCCGTTGCCTATGCCTCAGCCATGGAATCACCTTGGATTGGTAAGGGTCCTGGTTCCGTAGGAATCGTTTTGGGAGAACGTGTTGGTCCTGCTTTCATTCATCCACATAACGATTACTTACGAATTTTTCATGATTACGGTTTGATAGGTTTAACATTCTGGCTTTTAGGATATTGGCAATTAATAATCAAAACTTGGCAAAACTGGCAATGGGCAGACCAAAACGATAGAGCTAATGCTCATATTCATCTGGCAGCATTCCTTGCTTTGGTAGCTGTGTCCTTAGGGATGCTTAGCGATAACGTTATAGTTTATATCTTTTCAATGGCTCCTTTAGGGATACTGGTAGGTGCTTCCCTTGGAAGTGGGAGCCGTCGTAAAAAGATGATTAAAAAATCTACTAGCACATTGTCTTTAGTATCAAGCAGTTTAGAACAACTGAGTGTACAACCTTAAACATACGGTAAATACGAGTCGGATTGCCTTGGATTTACCATGCATGTATTCGTTTTTTTCTTCAACTATTGAGAGAGTTAACCTCATGAAAGTTCTACTGCTACATAACCGCTATCAATTTGCTGGCGGTGAGGACGGAGTAGTGAAGGCTGAGAAGTTATTGCTGGAAGCTAATGAGCATCACGTATCTTTACTGGAAGTTAGTAATCAAGACATCACAAACGCTTGGGATAAAGTTGCAACTGCTGTAAGTGCGATTTACTCATATTCAGCGAAAGAACAAGTCAGCAGAGAAATTATTCACTTTCGCCCTGATATTGTTCATGTACATAACTTTTTTCCACTGCTCTCTCCTTCTATATATGATGCTTGTCATAAACATGGAGTGCCTGTAGTCCAAACTCTTCATAACTACCGACTTGCCTGTCCCAAAGCAATGCCTTTTCGAAATGGTAAAGTTTGTGAGGATTGCATCGGTGAACTGATACCGTGGCCTAGTATTGTGTATGGTTGCTACCGTAACTCACGCGTACAAAGCTCGGTTGTAACAGCAATGATTACCTGGCATCGACTACGAAATACTTGGCAGGAACGGGTAGACGCTTATATTGTTTTTACTGAATTTCAAAAAGAAAAAATGGTTCAAGCTGGATTGCCGCGAGAAAAGATTTATGTCAAACCTAATTTTATTTTCTCTCCTGATGCTACAGCTAAAGTTTATCAACGAGATCAGTATCTGCTTTTCGTTGGCAGATTATCTGAAGAAAAAGGGATTTCCATCTTAATTGATACTTATATACAGGAGAATTTGCATATACCGCTAAAGATTGTTGGTGATGGCCCATTACGCCAGAAATTGCAGACAAAAGTCCAGAATTCAGGCTACTATCATGTTATTGAATTTTTGGGTTTTCAAGATAAACAAGTGGTTTTATCGCTAATGCAACATGCAAATCTTTTAGTATTTCCTTCTATTTGGTATGAAGGTTTTCCCTTAACGATCGCAGAGGCATTTGCTTGCGGATTACCCGTATTAGTTTCAAAATTAGGTGGTTTAACAGAAATCGTCGAAGATGGAGTAAATGGCTTGTACTTTGAGGCAGGAAATTCACATGATTTGGCACAGCAGATAAAATGGGCAAGTACTCATGATGAAGCTATGCTTAGTATGAGCAAGGGTGCTCTTGATTCATATAAAAATAAATATTCTTCTGAAGACAATTATCAGCAATTGATTAATATTTATCAACAACTTATACTTAAAAAAGCTGCAAGCAATACTTGACAACATCAAGTGTTGTGTTTTATTTTTCTCTTAATCTAAGTTTTTACCATAAAAAACGAGGTAAATTATGATCAAAAAAATCTTAATTTTATTAAAATACAAGTTAATAAATTTTACTAAATCTTCGCTGATTAAAAGAGTTTCAAATATTAAGACAGAAACTGAGCTTACTTATAATGAAAAGCCAAAAATTTCTGCCATTGTACAGTTTTTCAATAAAAGACAGAACATAAGTAGTTTGATCAACGCACTAAGACTTGCTCCTATCGATGAAATTATTGTAATTGATGATGGATCTTCAGATGGTTCATATAAAGATTGGATAGAGCATTTAACCCAACCAAATGACTTCCTCATAAGAAGCAATGATTTATACGAAGTTAGAACTTATTCCAGAGCAATCGATTTAGCTAGAGGTGAATATATTATCCTTTTGCAAGATGATGATATTCCACCAGCTTCTCCTGCTTGGGTAGAAGAAGCCATAAGTTTATTTGAAACTTTTCCTAAACTTGTAATTTTGGGAGGAAGGTTAGCATTAGATCTCTTAACACCTGACATAGTAAATCCAGGTGAAGATTCGGTTTATAAGGAGGAAGGAGATATTGCTGGAACTCCAGGAGTTAACAAGTACAGGATTATCAAAAAGCCTAAATTCTTGACTAGTGAAGCCAATCTGCCTTTTATGTTTGCAGAGTATGTTAATCGTGCCCCTATGTTCTTAAGAAGGAAAGAAGTTCTAGATTTAGGAGGTATTAGTCAAGAGTTTGCACCCTTTCAATGCGATGATGCCGATATTTGCATCAGAGCATGGCTGTCAGGCTATCAAGTTGGATTTTACAATTCGGATTTTTTACGGGATATAGGTGTAGGCGGAATGAGGCTATTTAATAAAGAAGTTGTGCCAAAGCAAGCTATGAAAAACTGGCAATTAATCTACTCTAAATACTCTGATGTTATCAAAAGCAAAACACTTAATGCTTTAGTTGCTGAGTCTAACTCAATTTTTGATAAACGTCTTGAATAAATATAAACATTGCATATTTTCAATTCACAGTAAAATCTCATACTTAGGTAGATAAGCGTTTTGCCCTTTCGGGGATAAAATATGACTTCTCAAACTTCTATATCCAGGCTGGGAATAGCCGATTGCTTCTAGCGATAACTAAAATCGACTGGTAGATACTGTACTGAACTTTATCTTGTAGACGTTCCCTAATTCTGATATCAAAAAAAGATTTATCAAAAACTTTTGGGATATCGTCATTTTGACGAAAAAGTTTTTCGATTACTTCTATAGTAAGTGATTTTATCTCTGGCTCCACCTGTATCCTTTGCAAAATCTCTTCTGGAAGCTCTATCCCTAATAAATCCTTAGCTAAGAGAATGCCCAGAAATAATCTCCTTTTACAACCCAACATATTGGCTTGCTTCATAACTAATACCCAATCTATATCTGGTGAAATGCAGATTAGTGTGGCTACATCGCTAATCAATTGCAGTTTTTTCCAGCGATCTCTAGAACCATGTACACAGAGGAATAATAGATTATCTTCTGGTGAGAGATTAAGTATTATTTTGCCTGCTAAGGATAAACTTTTTTGACGTTCCCAAAGGCATTCATGTTCAAGTGGAAATGATAGATATGTTTGCAAAAGTTTCCAGTGAAAATCTATATTAATTCCGGTATTCTTGTGATGATAGTTATTGTCCTTACAAAATGGAGATTTTAGCCGGGCGACTTCCTGCTGTCGAGTAAAGTTGTATGAACTCTCATATCCTTGAGAAACAAGAAGATCCCTAGCTCTTAAAGCTTCCTGGTGACGAACTAGGATGTCTATGTCGCTGAATTGTCGAAGTGCAATATTACCGTAGGCTGAGACAGCTAAAATAGCTCCTTTAATCGGAATCACGGAAATTCCCTGTGAATCAAACAGATTTAGGAGTTTTATCAGCTCGCCAGTCAAAGATAGGTTGCGTCTAACATTAGCTTGAAAATAACTCAGTAGTTGAGCTAAAGCAGGTTTGGGAACTAGTTCGGGGCAAGTATTACTCAAATTTTGATACAGCAGTGGCATAACTTTGTGAAAGACTGCTGTTGGGATGATATAACTCCAGTTGAGATCTTGTTGAACTAAGGCTTTGATTCGCTCAATAGTTGAGCTATCTAACTGAGTACGGGCACAACAAATAAGTAGCTCAACTTCCCGATGAGTTTTAATTTTTTGGTTTTCAGTATCGGGTTGAGATAAGATTTCCATCACAGTTATAGATCAAATTTGCATTCTTTTGCCCAGAATTAAAATCCAGAGCTTACTTATTCGACACTATGACCAGTCAACACTATAAGGTGAAACGGTTAAAACGACAACAGCAGAAGAGAGCTTTTACCATTCTGTGGAATCTACACGTCTATAGCGGTTATCAGTCTTCTGAAGTACAGTAGCAGCAGTGAGTAAACCAACCGAGTAAATTCTCTATCGTCACTTCTGCGAATGCCGCATCTAATGCCTGGAGTAAATCAGGGTATGTCCTTGCAC
>NZ_JADEXR010000289.1 GCF_015206995.1 aff. Roholtiella sp. LEGE 12411
CCATCCTCCCTGCCCCCTGCCCCCTGATTTTTTAACTTTTATGTCTCTTCCTGTTTGGACTCAGCGCTTTCGCACTTGGTGGCAGCCTAGAAGAGGTTTAGCGATCGCAGAAGCTTCTGTTATCGGTCTGGTTGCTGGTCTATCTGGGGTGTTCCTGAAAGTCGGATCGGGATGGTTAGGAACATGGCGAGTCTATAGTGCCCAAATTTTACCAGCCTGGCTTGTCCTACCAGCAGTTGGTCTTGGCTTTGGTTTTCTAGCTGGTTTTTTGGTGCAGAGGCTGGCCCCTGAGGCTGCGGGTAGCGGTATCCCGCAGGTTAAAGCCTCGCTTGCCAATGTGCCAGTTAAATTATCTTGGCGTGTGGCAGTTGTAAAGCTAATCAGTGCCATGATTGCCATAGGTTCTGGGATAACTCTAGGACGGCAAGGCCCTACTGTACAAGTAGGAGCAGGTTTGGCAGCTGGTATGAGTCGCTGGGTTCCTACTTCTCCAGAACATCGCCGACAAATGATTGCTGCTGGTGCTGGTGCGGGTTTAGCAGCTGCTTTCAATGCCCCAATTGCGGGTGTATTATTTATCGTCG
Source organism: aff. Roholtiella sp. LEGE 12411 (assembly GCF_015206995.1). Lineage (GTDB taxonomy): Bacteria > Cyanobacteriota > Cyanobacteriia > Cyanobacteriales > Nostocaceae > Komarekiella. The sequence continues at coordinate 585 of NZ_JADEXR010000289.1, forward strand.
AGGAGTTACTCCAGGATTTATCAGGAATAACCCTAGGAACCGCAATTATTGCCTCGTTCATTGGTGGGGTAATCTCTCGACTGTTGGGTGGGGGCAGTCTAGATCTGAATCTGCAATTAACGCAATCCTCTAGCCATTTCTCCATCCTAGAAATTCCCTTTTTTGTGCTATTGGGCATCTTGGCAGGGTTGCTGGGTGCATTATTTAATCGTGGGCTAATATTTAGTATCAAATTATATCGAAATTTGCACATCAGCTTACCGCTGCGGGTGGCTTTGGCTGGATTTATTTCTGGTGTTGTTGTGGCAATGCTACCGAGCTATTTCCGTGATAATACGGGATTGCGAGAATATGTGATTACTGGTAGTGCTAATCCTTCCTTTGCAGCGATCGCTTTTGCGGCTCAGTTCATTCTTACCTTGGTAGCATTTGGTTCAGGAGCGCCTGGAGGATTATTCGCTCCCAGTCTGATCTTAGGTTCTTGTTTGGGACATTTAGTCGGTGTGTGCGAATTTTACCTTTTGGGAGTAGGTTCTCTTACCACCTACGCTCTAGCGGGTATGGGTGGATTTTTTAGCGCCGTTTCTAAAGTGCCAATCACAGCAATTGTGATTGTATTTGAGATGACTACAGATTTCAATCTGGTGTTACCTTTGATGATTGTTTCTGTAGCAGCTTACTTGGTTGCGGAGAAGGTAGTACCAGGTTCGCTTTATGAGAAACTTTTAGAGTTAAACGGCATCACTCTCGTCAAAGAGATTCCTATAGAAGGGACATTGACAAAGTTAACAGCAAAAGATGTGATGCAGCAACGGGTAGAGACTCTAGATGCAGATATGACCCTAGAGGAAGCAATGCAGGCGTTTGCCCGTTCCCACCATCGTGGTTTCCCGGTGGTAGAGGATAGTAAATTAGTAGGAATTATTACCCAATCAGATTTACTGAAAATACGCGATCGCAACTTAGCCAATAATATTCCTTTAAGGGAAATCATGACGCCTGCTCCGATGACGGTAACACCAATTCACACCTTGAGCAATGTACTGTATTTACTAGACCGCTATCAAGTTAGCCGTTTGCCAGTGCTGCAAGGGCGAAAACTAATTGGGATTATTACCCGTGGGGATATTATTCGAGCGGAAGCAGACCATCTCAATGGTGGAAACGAAATTCCTGGGCCGCGGCCAGAACCGGATTATGTAGTTTACCAAACGCGATCGCCTAGCATTGGCAGAGGCAGATTATTAGTACCAGTAGCTAATCCAGAAACAGCAGGTATTCTTTTAAAAATGGCAGCAGCTATTGCCCGCGATCGCCATTATGAAATAGAGTGCGTGCAAGTAATGCTGGTGTCGCGCCACAGTTCCCCATCTGAAACACAAGTAAGAACTGCTAAAAGTCGTCGTTTGCTACGACAGGCGGAAGTTTTAGCGAAAAAATGGCGAATTCCCTTACATACACAGATTCGAGTGACTCACGATGTCGCACAGGCAATTTTGGAGACAATTAACGAACAACATATCGACTTAATTTTAATGGGGTGGAAAGGCAATACTTCGACTCCTGGGCGGATTTTCGGCAATGTTGTAGACACGATCATTCGCCAAGCCACTTGTGATGTTGTTCTAGTCAAATTAGGCAGAAACCAGGATTTTCCTCTTCCCCCCTTCCCCCC
>NZ_JADEXR010000290.1 GCF_015206995.1 aff. Roholtiella sp. LEGE 12411
GCCCCATGCCCCATGCCCAATGCCCAATGCCCAATGCCCCATCCCCAATGCCCAATCCCCAATCCCTCATCATATTGTTACAATACTTGACATGCTCGTTCTGACCGGTGGCTTTCTTCATGATTGTTAAGACACTTCCCCCCAGTTCCCGACCGATTCAGGAGAACAGTCCTGGCGGCACAGACCGCCCAGACGAACTGTACGTTACTGAAGTAGTGCCAGAAAATGGCACACAGGATTTAGTTGTGAGATCGCCAAGACTTTTGGCTACTCAAAATGTTACGACAATAGCCGAACCTGAAACGCGTTACGATCCCGAAGAGATAAAGGCGTATTACCAAAATAAACCCCTGCAAGTTTTGCGGCGGATTTTCGCAGTTTTGGGGCCGACGCTCTCCTTTGCTTTTGGACTGTGGTGGGATGGACGACGGGGAATTGTCGTCAAAAATGACCGCCGCCGAGCCAATCAGCTACGAGAATTGCTGACGCAACTGGGGCCTGCTTACATCAAAATTGGACAAGCTTTGTCCACTAGACCAGATTTAGTTCCACCCGTGTTCCTGGAAGAACTAACTAGGCTACAAGACCAATTACCGCCTTTTGCCAACGAGCTAGCTTACCAATTTATCAAAGAAGAACTGGGAGCGCCTCCAGAAGAAGTTTACGCCGAACTTTCGCCGCACCCAATTGCCGCCGCCTCCCTTGGGCAAGTCTACAAAGGTAAGTTGAAAACTGGTGAGGAAGTCGCCGTCAAAGTTCAACGCCCTGACTTACGAGAGCGAATCACCATTGACTTGTATATCTTGCGCCACCTCGCCGCTTGGGTACAGAGAAAAGTTAAGCGAGTGCGGAGTGACTTAGTTGGTATCCTGGATGAACTGGGCGATCGCATTTTTGAAGAGATGGATTATATCCATGAGGGCGAAAATGCTGAGCGATTTTTTCAACTATATGGTCATATAAAAGACATATATGTTCCCAAAATATACTGGGAATATACCAACCGTCGTGTTTTGACGATGGAGTGGATTAACGGCATCAAATTAACCCAGACAGAAGAAATTCGCGCCCAAGGTATAGATGCTCGTTATCTAATTGAGGTGGGTGTGCAGTGTTCCCTGCGCCAGTTGCTAGAACATGGATTTTTCCACGCCGATCCCCACCCTGGTAACTTGTTAGCCATGCCTGATGGTAAATTGGCTTATCTGGACTTTGGGATGATGAGTGAGATTAAGCCGCCGCAGCGTTATGGTTTAATTGAAGCGATCGTCCACGTCGTCAACCGCGACTTTGAAGGTCTAGCAAAAGACTACGTTAAGTTAGATTTCTTATCCCCAGAAACAGACTTAACACCAATTATCCCAGCTTTTTCGAGAGTATTTGCTGATGCTCAAGGAGCCAGCGTAGCCGAACTCAACATTAAAAGCATCACTGATGAACTATCAGCTTTGATGTATGAGTATCCTTTCCGTGTACCTCCCTACTACGCTTTAATTATTCGCTCTCTCGTGACGCTGGAAGGTATCGCTATATATATAGATCCCAACTTTAAAGTCCTAAGCGAAGCCTATCCCTACGTTTCTAAACGCCTGTTAACCGATCCAGCACCGCAATTAAGAGCATCTCTACAGGATTTGTTGTTTAAAGATGGGAGATTTCGCTGGAACCGCTTGGAAAACTTGTTACGTAATGCACGTAATAGTCAAGATTACGACTTAAACTTGGTGTTGAATCAGGGAATAGACTTTCTAGCTTCCGAACGCGGCGCTTTTATTCGTGACAAGCTAGTAGATGAATCTGTTAACGGACTCGATGCTTTAAGTAAAAATGTTTTGCATAACTTTACCTACTTGTTGCGGGAACGGGTAGGCTTAACAGCAGTCAACGAAACTCCAGCGGCAACTGTCGAGCAACAACAAACCTTGGAGCATATTAAACGTATCTTGAATATTCTTCGAGAAACCCGTGGCTTCGACCCGGGGCAACTTGCACCCCAAGTTGCTCAGTTATTGGTAAATCCGGGTGTGCAACGCTTAGGTCAACAAGTTGCTAGCCGCTTCACGCAAAAAGCTGTAGCCAAGCTAATTCGGCAATTATTAGCTTCGTAGTATAGCGGTTATCAGTCTTCTGAAGTACAGTAGCAGCAGTGAGTAAACCAACCGAGTAAATTCTCTATCGTCACTTCTGCGAATGCCGCATCTAATGCCTGGAGTAAATCAGGGTATGTCCTTGCA
>NZ_JADEXR010000291.1 GCF_015206995.1 aff. Roholtiella sp. LEGE 12411
GTATGGGGTATGGGGTATGGGGAAGAAGAAAAGTTTTATTCTGCGTTGTTAATAATAGTTTATGAATGCCTATTGACAAATGAGCATAAATAGCTTTGGCAAACAAGTTGAGATATGGCGATGATTTGGGATAATTATCTGCGTTCATCAGCAGAAAGTCTGTGGACGCTAATGCGGTGAGACAGCGCTGTGGTAGGGACGCTATTGAGCGTCACACTGCCCTTGTGGTTCTTGCAATAAAGGCTTTTTGTAGGGTGCGGAGGCTTCCAACCCTCGGAACTTTGGGCGGTGATCAGAACTTTCTAAGAGTGTGGTTCCAAATTAAAACCGCTGAAATAGGTTTAGACGTGCCAATGATTTGGGATAATTATCTGCGTCCATTAGCGGAAAGTTTGAGCGCCGAAAGCCGATTCGACGAACATAACTTTCCATAACAAAAACAGCGTTGATTTGGGAAAATATAATCTGAGTTTCCGAAAAGTCCGAGGGTTGGTTTTCGACCATTGGAACTTCAGGCGACCATCAGAACTTTCCCAGAGTGTGGTTCCAAATCGCAACTGCTGAAATACACCGATAATTTTTAGAAATTATGAATGTGTATCAGTCTAACCTGCGGGAAGCCTGTTGAGTGACGCTTAAGAGTGTCGCTAACGCCAGTTGCCTAGGTTGGGAAACCGGCCTCTTAAAGGAGACACTGGGCGTAGCTTGCTTTCCCGTAAGGGTACAGCACTGGACTCACCGCTGTCAGGGAGTCTACATCTGCGGTTCAAAATCCACAATCCACAATTCACAAAGGGTCATGGGTTCTGAAATTTTGTCACAAGAAGATACACTAGCAGAAAATCTGCTGGAACTAGCCATAAAATCTGGAGCAGAAGCTGCTGAAGTGTATCAGTCGCGATCGCTTTCTCGACCAGTTTTTTTTGAGGCAAACCGACTCAAGCAGCTAGAAACCAGCCAATCTGAAGGCACAGCACTGCGGCTTTGGCGAAACGGACGTCCAGGACTTACTGTGGCTTACGGTTCTGTCCAAGCGCAAGTGATGGTAGAACGAGCTCTCGCCTTGAGTCAACTGAATCAACCGGAACCAGTGGAATTAGGCAGTAATTTTCGGCCATCTTACCCAGACTTAGGGGAAAATGTGCCTATAGAGGTTTTGGTAAATTGGGGCAAAGAAGCGATCGCGCTCATCCGCGACACGTATCCAGAGGTTGTATGCAATAGTGACTGGGAATGTGATGTTGAAAATACTAGACTTGTCAATACCAAAGGTTTAGATTGTCACTACACTGATACTACCCTGAGCTGTTATGTGTCAGCGGAATGGGTACGTGGTGATGATTTTTTGAGTGTTTCTGATGGTCAAACCCAACGGGGTGAACTGCAACCGGAGAGATTAGCTAACCAAATTGTACAGCGGCTAATTTGGGCTAGAGAAAATGTCCCTCCCCCTACTGGTCGCATCCCAGTTTTGTTCACTTCTAAAGCTGCTGATATGCTTTGGGGTACTGTGCAAGCGGCTTTGAATGGCAAGCGAGTTCTAGAAGTAGCTTCCCCTTGGGCAGAACGTCTAGGAAAACCAGTAGTTGCGCCTAGCCTGACTCTATACCAAGATCCTGAAGCTGGCCCTTATAGTTGTCCTTTTGATGATGAAGGCACTCCTACTCAATCTTTAGTGTTTATCCAAAACGGTATTTTACAGCATTTCTATGGCGATCGCACCACCGGAAATCAACTAGGCATTGGCACAACTGGGAATGGTTTTCGCCCTGGTTTGGGTAGTTATCCTACCCCTGGGTTATTTAATTTTCTAATCCAGCCAGGTTCTGCATCCCTCCAAGACTTGATTCAACAAATGGATGATGGCTTGATTGTGGATCAAATGCTGGGTGGTGGCAGTGGTATTTCTGGAGACTTTTCAATCAATATTGATTTAGGCTACCGTGTGCAAAATGGCCACGTAATTGGGCGCGTTAAAGATACGATGGTTGCTGGCAACGTCTATACAGCCCTTAAACAAGTGGTTAAACTAGGCGGCGATGCCGATTGGAATGGTTCTTGTTATACTCCATCTTTGATAGTAGAAGGACTATCCACGACTGGCAGAAGCAATTAAAACCCCTCCACTTCGTTCCGGGGAGTCCAAAGTCAAGAGTCAAAAGTCTACTTTCTCTTGACCCATGCCCCATGCCCCATGCCCCATGCC
>NZ_JADEXR010000292.1 GCF_015206995.1 aff. Roholtiella sp. LEGE 12411
GGGTGGGCAACCCCAAAGTAACGCCAGTCGAGATGTTTCCTCTACTTCTATTGGTCGCAAGACCTGTAAAAGCAAGGAACGTCAGTGACGCTGGAATCCCCCGCCTTTAGGCGTGGGGAGTGTCAACGAGCCGGGTTCTGCATACCACACTCGGTACAGAAAACGTTTGCGGCTGCGACAACAAAAGGCTCAACAGAAGGAATATTTGGTATTGGAGGCTCCTCAGATGGCTCATCTGGCGGCTTTTCAGGAGTAATTACATGAATAACTGTAGCTTTGCTTTTGTTATCTGATTGCATCTCAGAAGTGATTAAATCCTGAATAATTGTGGCTTCGCGTTTGTAATCTGGGCTATCGCTACCGCCAACTTTTTCTAGTTCTGCTTCTCGCTGCTTCAAATAATTCATCAGCTGGTCGTACAAAGCTGGCTTGTCTTGGGCTTGTTGGTCAGCATCGGCTAGTTTTGCCGACACTTGACGCTGAATTGCTTCTTTGTCAGGGCGACACGCCAGCACCTCTAATACTTGCACAGCTTCTTCCCAACTAGAGGCAATTTCTACATTTTCTGCGCCGATTACAGTTTCGCGGGTGTAGCGAATCACTTTTTCTTTGGTGCTGCGATTTTCTTCTAGCCGCAAAATACCTAATGCTCTGGCTTGCACAACTAGTTTAAAAACTCCAGGATTTTCGGGAAACACATCCCAGAAAGGAGGTTCTTTTTGAATGTGAACGGGAACTGGGAGGTCTTTGCTTTCACCTCTGAGTTGCGCTCGTTTTGCTTCAATGGATTGTCCTTTCCAGTCTTGATAAGATTGCCGCAACTCTGTAATACCATTTATACAGCGCAGTGAAAACCGCCCTGTTCCTGGACAAACACAATCCGATGCTGTTCTTGTTGTCCCAGAGGGGTGATAGAATCGGCGCTTCCCACTCTTTCTTGTAAATAAGGGATCAGTTTAATAGCAGTTGGATCGGTGCTGTTGCGACCCCCCACTATAGCAACTTTGGTATTTAAGGCGGGAGTAAACCCGGCATCTGCACTTGAGAGAACTGCATGGGATAGTAAGATCAGCGGTTGGGATTTTTGATAAGCGATGCGGATGTTGCTGCGAATTGCCTCTGAATCATTTTGCAAGCTTTTGAAAAGGCGATCGCACGCTGTTAAATCTTGCTTTAATCGGCTCTCTTGAGGAGATTTTTTGACTACTAACTGGGTTTTGGCAGCAACTATTTCTTGAAAGTCCTGATAATTTACCTCTTGTAGTTGGGTGATATCGAATAACTGCATTACTTCTTTGGCGGTGCGAGTCTGTTTCCACAAAGGACTGGCATCTTGCAAAACATCTTCCGACATGGTGGTACAAATCTGGTTCAGCCCTATTTCATAGCGGCTTTTGCTACCTTGAGTGGCTCCCGCTAACTGCTCAATCATGTCCTGATAAAGTAAGTTGAGTTCTTCACGGTTATAGAGCTTAAACCCGTTAATTTTCAAAGCATCAGCACTATCTGCATCTTTGTCTGCTTTTTGTTTGAAGTCATCGCGTAGTTGTCGCAGCTTTTGATTAAACCGCGCTAATCGCTGCTCCATGCGATCTAGATGCTCTAAAATTCGCTCAATCACCTGTAGAGATAAACTGCGGCTTTTGCGTTGAATAATCGCAATAAAGCTGCTCTCTAAACCCGTGAGAGCTTCCTCACAATACTTTTCCATTTGGGCTTGTTTAGTTAGACCAAACAAATTTTTGAATTGGTTAATATCTTGCAGTGCAGCTTCATACTGTTGTTGCCGATTAATTTCGTTAGGTTGCCAAACTTTTTCTGACTCACGGCGGAACTTTTCTAAAGCATTGGCAAATAGCTGACGGACATTGGTAATGAAAGCATCAGCAAATTTGGGGCCCAGATTGCGATCGCGAATAATCTGATAAAACTCTGCCTCAATCGCTTGTCTGCCTTGTTGGATAATGCGATCGCGGTTATCATACATTTTTTGGAGAAAGTCACCATGTGTTCGTTCATCGGGGTTTAATTCTCGCAAGTGATTAGCGCGATATTCATGGGAGCATCTCACTTTTTGAAGTGGCTCAAACTGACAATAATCCATTGAGGTAAGCAGAGCGATGAGCCAGGACTTGAGGAACATTTTCTCGTTTCCATTGTGCCCCAGAAATCTTTGTTCGAC
>NZ_JADEXR010000293.1 GCF_015206995.1 aff. Roholtiella sp. LEGE 12411
CTACCGAACGGTAGCCCTGACTTCCCCCTCTACAATGATTATCATTATTACTAATTGGGGATTTTATTCCTTGGAAGTCCCTTACCAATCGCGGTAGAGTTTTTCTGCATAAAACATAATCTCTTCATTTGGTAGTCTAATTTTTGGTTTTTGCCGAGGATACAAGCTTTCAACTGCACTGGTGTCTTGCTCAATAACTGTGGCTGCTGCTTGTAAAACGGAGTTTTTAAACAAGAACTTTATTACATGATTGATATTTTTGGCATACATCAGAATAAACGTCTTAGTTCTTTTTTCTGTCTCAGGATAGAGAATGTGAACTTGAGCGATACCACCAATAGGTGTATTAGCAAAGAAAGCTGTAGTTGAAGGAAAAGCGTATTCAAGTGTATTAATGAGTATTTTGGGGAAGATTCCCAAAACAGGATTTTTGACAATTTCTGCTAATGTATTAGCAGATCTCATAAGCTCTTGTTTTACTGTGGCGTAGTATCCTTTTTCTTCAAAATAACTGACATTGCAAGATGAGATTTTAAATAGTTCTTGATGAGTCCCATTTTGGTGGTTATAGTCATAGTTAACCATTAGGTTACTCAAGAAGTCACCTTGAATACTTTTTTTGCCTGTTACTCCGATGAATTCATATTCATCTACAATTTTCTGATGCAAATCTGGAATAGGTAGTCTTGGAGCAAATCCAGCATAAGTCCAGATGCAATCATTACTAACAATTAGCTCTAATGGCTTAGTAATTGGCTGAGTATCCTTATTTTCTCCTTGATATAGTCTGCCTTCTGCGTCAAATTCCAGTGCATGAAAAGGGCAAGTAATAGTGTCTCTCTCTTGACAAACCCATCCGTCTGATAAAGGAGCTTGCATGTGCGGACAGATGTTATCAAGAGCAAACACTTCGCCTTTTTGGTTTTGCCAAATGACATAATCCTGTCCGTTTAAAGTGATTTTATGAGGTTTATTAACTCCTAGCATCGATTTGTGAGCAATCAACCAAGGCGCACCAAGTAAAATTGGTTCCATTTTTCCTCCAATGGATCTAAATTATTTGATTGATGAGATATCTAAAATTTGAGGATGGCTTTACTTATTTCACCTAAATAAAATGAGCAAAGCTACCAAGCTTCTGCTCGGCTGGCTTCGGACATTAGATTATTAAGTTACACAAAAACTATTTAACTAATTTTTTAATTAGTTATTAATTTAATCAATTTCATGTTCTATGTCAACTACTAACCAATATTTTAGTTAAGATATTTTCGTTAGTATGATGGAAAAATGTGGGTCGTTCAACGCAATCAAAACTCTCATCGAAAAAACCGCGTCAAGTGCGCGATGCAGAAGCGACGAAAAAGCAGATTCTTGATGCAGCGGAAGCAGAGTTCGCCAGAAATGGACTTCAAGGGGCGCGGACAGAAGCGATCGCCAAAGGTGCAGGTGTAACCACAGCGATGATTTACTACTACTTTGAGAGTAAGGAAGGGCTATACAAAGCTGTTTTGCAACGTCCCGCGGTGGAAATGCACGAAGGCTTTGAGCAGCTAAATCTAGATCAGTTACCACCAGAGGAAGCTTTGAAAATACTTGTCAAAGAGGCGATCGCTTACGAAGCAGCTCACCCGCACAGAGGGATGCTTTGGTTCCAAGAAGCCAACCAAAATCAGGGAAAGTATTTTAAACAAGGGAATTGGCAAGAAAATTTCGGGTATCTCATTAGGATTTTAGAACGGGGGATGGCGGAAGGTTGTTTCCGTCCACTTGATCCATTTCTCACCACGCTCCATATTATTGGGGTTTGTAATTTATACTTCAATGCTTACGAAAACATCAAGCATACTAGACCAGATTTGCAACTGCTGAGTCCAGAAATGATTGAACAGCATACTCAAGAAGCGGTTAATTTTATTTTGGCTGGTGTGCGACGTACTGTGAATTAGGGATTGAATATTGGGATTACCTCTAGTTAAAATCTAACCTTTTGCATTGTTAATATTACAAAGAACAGACGGGAGCATGAAAGCCCGTGAGATATAGGTGCGTAGCACCGCATATCGTGCTTCAGACACGGGATGAAATGCGACTCGGTAGGTTTTAGCCTACTGTAAATATTGTATAAAGTTTTCAAAGTCCTCGGATATCT
>NZ_JADEXR010000294.1 GCF_015206995.1 aff. Roholtiella sp. LEGE 12411
GGAATGGGGCATGGGGCATGCCCCATTCCCTAGTCAATCTGAATCGAATTCGGCGCACTCCCCGATGGTGGGGTAGTCATTATTAATGGTTTGCGGAATTGGGCATAGAGGCGATCGCGCCAGGCAAAGAATGGTTCATAATCAGGATTCTCCGCAAATATTGGCACTCCTTTACCTCTGATAGATGCTGGTAAATCCAGATAGGGGCCACTGGGGAACTTTAATAATATCGATAAACCTGCTACAGTCAAGTCAGCTAAAGTAGGTTCATCTCCTGTTAAATAAGGACTATCGGCTAGCAGTAATGTCAGTGCGTCTAAGTCTTGCTTTAAATCCGCGATCGCTGACTTGATCACATCTGGGCTGTAGCCTACCCCAAAACCCAAAACTGTCAGTAAATCACTGGGTACTCCTTCAACTAAACTTTTGAGTACATCTGGTATAGAGGTGGGTAATAAAGATTTGCGGAAATTTTGATCTTGACTAATAGCAGAAAATAGCGCTTTGCGACCTTTGAGTCCTATTGATTCATCTGCCCATTCTTCGAGCAATAAGGTTACACCCCGTTTTTTGGGGTCTTGCGGTAATAGTGGGCGATCAGGATATTCTAAATCTAAATACTTAGCGATCGCTGTTGAGTCAGCAATATATTTATTCCTGTCCTTCAATACTGGCACTTGTCTTTGACCAGTTAATCGGAACAGTTCTACCTGTCCAATTCCAGGCGTAACCTCTATTTTGCGGTAATCTAGCCCTTTATAATCTAAAATCAAGCGTACTTTTTCTGAGTATTGAGATAGTTCCCATTGGTATAATTCCAGCATACTGTATACCTTGTAACTCGTTACTTTCTTGACTTTATAATTCTACATAATTCTATACAAATATGAGATTTTTGTACTTTGAGAAAATTTGCATTCTACATTTATGGGAGGATTTGGAATTCTTCGTAGCGATCGGCAAGTAAGCGAAGGGATAAAATCTTCTCTATTCATAATCACCTAAATACCAGATATCCCTGATGCAATCAGCATAAGCTGGCTTTGGATGTTAAATTTTACCAGGACAAAGTATTTGCGTGAAAAGATTTTACTTCCTTCTAAGGTTAGATTTTATGCCTAGCAAAATGTTATAAATCTTTATGTAACCTGTGGACAAACAAAGACAAACAAAATTTATGAAAGCAAACTACACCAAATTAGTGACCACTTTGGCAGGTATAGCCGGATTAACTAGTGTCAGTCTCCTTCTTACTTTACCATCTGGAGCAAAAGAAGTATTAAATTCTCAGCCCAGTGTTTTCAACGAGACTCCCTACAACCAGGGTCAAGACGTGCAGGCGATCGCTCAATACACACCTGTTGAAACTACTTCCGAAATAGAAAAGGATAATGCCAAACCCAAGAAACAAGTGGCGCAGAGCGGGGGTGTGCTAAATCCCAGACCAAGTATTTTCGATGAGCCTCCTTATAAGCGTGGTAGTGGTGCTACACCTGATGAATCTGCACCCCCAAGCCTACCTACTACCCCCGGAGCTACACCAACCACACCAACAGATCCAGGGACAAGTAACACTCAAGGCAAAAATTTGTTAGCGTTGGCAGAGTCAAATAGCTCCTTTACAACCTTAACTAAGGCATTAAAAGCAGCTGGATTGACAGAAGCATTGCAAGGCAAAGATAACTTAACTATTTTCGCGCCTACTGATGCAGCCTTTGCCAAATTGCCACAAGACGCTGTGCGAGATTTGTTGAAGCCAGAGAATAAAGAAGTATTGCTCAAACTTTTAACTTACCATGTGGTACGTGGTAAAGTACTATCCACCGATTTAAAATCAGGGGAAGTCAAAAGCCTTGAAGGCGGCACTATCAACATCAAAGTTGATCCTGCTACTGGTGTGACTGTCAATGATGCTAAAGTAATTCAGGCAGATATCACAGGTAGTAACGGCGTGATCCATGCAATTGATCAGGTGATTTTGCCTCCTGACTTGTAGTTTATACGCACAGGTAAAACCTGTAATATAACCAAGTTAAAATTAAGTGTGAACAAGAAATAATCCCGTTGAGATGTTGATTTAGACGGGGTTATTCTGTAATATCATAGGGCATGGGGCATGGGGCATGGGGCATGGG
>NZ_JADEXR010000053.1 GCF_015206995.1 aff. Roholtiella sp. LEGE 12411
CCCATGCCCCATCCCCATTTTAATTTGTTTGGTTATTAATTTTTGGGAACAGCTCATCAACTTGCTCAACCATATTTTTGTTCCCCTGGGCTTGGAATAACTCTCTAGCTTTTTTGAGATTGACGATCGCTTCATCTACCTGTTTTTCTCTACCTAGAGTGATGCCCAAGTTATAGTAAGCGAGTGCAAAGTTAGGTGCAAGGCTAATGGCTTTTTTGTAATGTGCGATCGCTTCTTGTGGTTTACCTTGATCGTCGATGGCATTTCCCAAACCTGTATAAGCTTCTGCATATTTTGGCTGGAGGCGAATCACTTCTGTATACTCGGCGATTGTCTCTGTCAGTTTGCCTTGCGCGTAGAAAACGCTTGCTAAATTATAGTGAGCGTCTACATTGTTTGGATCGAGGCTAATGGCTTTTTGATACTGGGCGATCGCTTCTTGTAGCTTACCTTGAGCGTAAAAAGCATTTCCCAAGGCGTTATAACCTATTGGATTTTTCGGCTCAAGGCGAATGGCTTCTGTATATTCGGCGATTGCTTCTGCTTGTTTTCCTTGCGCGTATAAAGCGTTTCCTAAGTTATAGTGAGCGCGGGCATAATTGGGATCGAGGCTAATGGATTTTTTGTAAATCGCGATCGCTTCTGCTAGTTTGCCTTGCGCGTATAAAGCGTTTCCTAAACGTGTATAAGTTGGTATGTAACTGGGTTCGAGACGTAAGACTTCTGTATATTCGACAATTGCTTCTGTTAGCTTACCTTGATCGGAGAAAGCGTTACCTAAGTTGTAGTGAGCTTTTGCATAGTTGGGATCAAGGCTCAGGGTTTTTTTATATGCTGCGATTGCTGGTTCTAATTGCTCAAGCCTTGCCAAAGTCAAACCTAAATTAAAGTACGCTCCTGGAGCTTTTGGATCAAGACTAATGGCTTTTTTGTAAATGGCGATCGCTTCTTGTGGTTTGCCTTGATCATCGAGAGTATTTCCCAAAGCAACATAGGCTTGTAAAAAGTTTGGTTCTAATTCAACTGCTTTACGAAAAGCAACTTCTGCACCTTTTAAATCTCCTTGTTTGTACAGATTGATTCCTTGCTCAAAGTTAGCAACTGCGTTTTTATTATCCGAGACTGCCATCTGAGAAAAGTCTTGAACTTTTAATAAACCAGCGCTACCATCTATACCAAAGGCAGTATCAGCCTTTATTAAACATGAGCTGATAATAGCCGCAGCCAGCAGACTTTTTGTTTTTAGCATTTTTACTAATCTCTTTATAAGTCTGGTTACTTCAATAAACCCGATTTCCGATCAACCAATAATATTAATCGGTGACGGAATTGGCGAGGCACACTCTACAATTCACTTGACTTAGAATTTATTCTATCTAACAGATTACTAATCTTCTTAGCTTTTTCTAATTGGCGCTGTTTTTGGAATAAATCTTTAGCTTGTTGGAGATTAGTTTGGGCTTCTTCTGTTTGTTCTTGCTGGATTAGAACATTCGCTAGACGCAAATAAGCATCAGCATTTTTAGGACTGCGGTGAATCACTTCCCGAAATAATTCCGTTGCTTCCTCTATTTGACCTTGCTGATTTAAAACATCTCCCAAGAACAAGCGAACTACATCATTACTAGAGTTGAGCGAAATAACTTTGCGAAAAGCTGCTTCTGCACCTTTGTAATCTTTTGCTTGATAGAGATTAATTCCTTTTTCAAAAAAGTCGGAGATGATTAAGGTTTTCCAAGCGAAATATCCAAGGATTGCCAGACTCAAAACAACCACGATCGCAGCAATAATCGAACTGATTGGATTTTCTAGCATTGTCTTAAGCCACAAGGCAGGCGATAGGAAAAATCAGATATTCGATAAAAAAGAGTTTCCAAATGAATTGATAAAATTGAGCGATCGCACTTTTATCTTGCAAGTCTACACCCAAACTCCGCAACCACATCCAAACTAACAGTACTAGATGAGTAATCACCAGAAAGATTGGGTTAACTGAGGGAACACGGAGCACACCAGCCAGAAACATTCCCACATAACAAACAGTTATCACCCAAAGAGCGAGATTAAACACAGTTTGAGAACCGAGTTTGATGGTAAAAGTAGAGATATTATAGAGGCGATCGCCTTCCATATCTGGGATATCTTTAAAGATAGCGATCGCAAACGTAAATACCAAAATAAAAATTGTTAGCACCCACACCACAGGCGGAATTGATTGCCCTTGTTTCAGTACCCAACTATAGTGCAAATACAACCCTAAATTGACAATCGTTCCGCGCACAGAAAAAATACATAATGCTGCCCAAAAAGGAAACTGTTTTAAGCGAATTGGCGGTAAAGAATAAGCTGTACCAATTGCCAAACTAATAGCCACCATCCCAAATAAAAATGGCCCAGTTAGCCATGCCACAACTAGTGCCAAAATACCAGTAAAAGTGACAATCAATTGCCCAGTATTTCGAGAAAATTCCCCTGATGCTAGCGGTAAATGAGGCTTATTAATCTTGTCAATTTCAACATCTTCTAATTGATTTAGCCCCACAATGTAGACATTGCCACACAAACAAGCAATCCACGCACCCAAAACCCGACTCAATGGAATACCAGAGAACCCAGTGGAGGATACAGCAATGGCAATTAAATATAAACCCCAGACACTCAGACTGGTACCAATGATTGTGTGCGGGCGGGAAAACTTCCAAAAGGCGTAAAGCCAATGGAAATATGATTGAACGGGTTTAGTTGAGAGAGGGCTGTTTTGAGAACTCTGACTCATGAGTAGCTTGGATTCAGTATTCCGGCTTAGTCTTAACCATTGTCACAGAATTTTGTCATTAATCAGAGCCAAAGTCTATGCAATTTAGCGAATTAGGCAAGCAAGGTAGAATACCCATGCCATAAACTACTTAGTAATACTTAACATTTTTTTGTATATGAAATTAGTACACGAGGGCGCTCCTATCATCTAAGGACGCAAGTATATCTTGCGATCGCATATCACGTACGATTGACTAATCTAACTCCCGTCGTCCTTCTAAAGCTCTTGCTAATGTCAGCTCGTCGGCGTACTCCAAATCTCCACCTACAGGTAAACCAAAGGCAATCCGCGTTACCTTGGTAAATGGTTTGAGTAGTTGACCAAGATACAGTGTCGTTGTCTCACCTTCCACACTCGGACTAATTGCCATAATAACTTCTTGAGGTTTTTGCTGACTAACCCGCCGCACTAAAGCTTGGATAGTCAATTGTTCTGGCCCAATACCATCTATGGGAGAAATGACTCCACCCAAAACGTGATATTTACCTTTGTACTCGCGGGTTTTTTCTAACGCAATTACATCGCGAGGATCTGCTACGACGCAGATAGTACTATTGTCGCGGTTGGCATTGCGGCAGATTTCACATACAGGTTCAGCAGATAAGTGAAAGCAGACAGAACACAAGCCTATCTGTTTTTTTGCCTCAATCAGGGCTTGCGCCAAAGCCTCTATTTCCGCTTCTGGGCGCTTCAAAATGTGCAAAGCCAATCGCTGAGCGGTTTTGGGCCCAACTCCAGGTAGACGTTGCAATTGCTCAATTAACCTTGCTAAAGGACGTGCGTAAACCGTTGTCTTGTCTCCAGAATGTTTTTACCTTAACTATGATGACATTCTTCCAAGATTTTGGGATTGTTAACTAAGCGAAGCTATGGGATTCCTATTTGATTTTTGAAAGACTATCATTATGAGTCAAGATACCAGAAAAAATATTATATTAAATGTGCCGCGATCGCCAATTTTGTGGAGTCATGGTATTGCTTCTGACATTCTGCGAGTGGAACAACATAATCAGCCTGCGAATAATTCGTCTGAGTGTTGTCTGCCTAACTATCTACTAAGCATTCATCTGGGGCAACCTATTTTACTAGAACGGACTGTAGACGGGCAACGTAGCAACGATTATCTTATTGAAGGTGACATTATGATTTCGCCTCCTTATCTCCATCGCCAATTATCTTGGGATACTGATGCGAAATTCTTGCTACTTCGCCTGGAACCGAAATTATTTACCTTTAATGTGGATGAATCTGTTGATGCAGATCATGTGCAAATTGTGCCTCAGTTGAAAATTCGTGACCCTTTAATTCAACAAATTGGCTTGATACTCAAAACGGAATTAGAAACAGATGGATTGAGCGATCGCCTTTATGCTGAGTCAATGGTGAATGCCTTGGCAGTTCATCTATTGCGGCGCTACTCGACACAAAAACAAAAAATTCCAGCTTACTCTGGTGGGTTGCCTAAATATAAACTACAACAGGCAATTGAATATATCCAATCTCATTTATTAGAAGATGTATCGTTAGTAGCGATCGCCACAGAAATTGGCATGAGTCAGTATTACTTTGCTCGAATGTTTAAACAATCGACTGGCTACTCTCCTTACCAATACCTAATTAAATGCCGCATTGAACGCGCTCAAGAATTATTGATGCAAGGTAAGCAGAATATTGCAAGTGTAGCTATGCAAGTTGGGTTTGCTAGCCAAAGTCAATTTGGTAGACATTTCAAACGCATTACTGGAGTGACACCAAAACAATTTAGCAGAAACTAGCAAGAATCTACTAAAATCGCAAAAAATAGATATACCGCAGTTACCAAAATTTCATATTTTTAGTTGATCTGTATAAATTATGTCTAGGGACAATCAGAATTCTTATGCCTGCAATCTCTATCAACAACGATGTTGCTACGGCGATCGCGCTTTATTTTTCCACATCTAAAAATCAACAAGAAATCATTGATATCTTGACAGCCTCGGTTGAAACCTTAAAACAACAATCAGGTTTCATCTCCTTTAGTATTCACAAAAGTCAAGATGGGCTACGCGTTGCTACTTATGAGCAATGGCATAACCAAGCTGATTATGAGGCATTTTTAAATAGTGCTACTGGTAAAGCATTGAGTGCTCAAATATCAGCTTTTCCAGCCGAATCCCATTTATTTGAGATTGTGACTTCTCAATCAATCTCAGCTAATCATGTCCCTCCTAAAATCATTACAGGTGGCTTCATAACTCACTTTGCTGAATTCCGAACAACGCCAGAAAATCAGCCTCGTTTAGTGGAATTAGAGAAAGAATATATTGTAAAAGCGTTTGAAAATAATACAGGGCTAGTTTCTGCTAATTTTCATCGCTCTTTAGATGGCTTAATGACCATTAATTACGGGCAATGGATTAGTCAAGAAGCATTCAATGATATTTTTCGATCGCCTGGGTTTGAGTCAACTGGATCTGGTTACTGGGTAGGTTTAGCCGAAAACGAATTTCATTTATATGATGTTGTCTTTACCGAGCCTGCTGAGGAGAATAATTAAATGGTTACTATTTTTAAAGACAATCCAGTTTTAACAGAGTTGGATATTTTTGTTACCCAACCTGATCAGCAGTGGTTACTAGTTGATAGTTTAGTAGCCTATACCCAAAATATTCTTAAACAACAGCCTGGATATATTGCTAGCGCCATTCATCGTAGTTTTGATGGGTTGCGTGTCATTAATTATGTGCAGTGGCAACGCCAAGAGGATTATGAGGCTTATATCAGTAACACAGATGTTTCCCTAGCTACTCAAATCACAGGCTTCTTTGCTCCAGATTCTCATCTCTACGAGATTTTTATTAGCGAACCAGCTAACAGTCAATTGCAAATTATAGCGGGCCAAGGTCAGTTAATTAATTTCGGTATCTTTAAATTGAAAGATCCGGCTTATCAATCTCGTTTTCTGGAATTCACCGCAGAAGCGATACGGCAAATTTCCGGACAATCAGGATTAGTTACCACTCATTTTCATCGCTCGCTTGATGGTGCTCGTGCTGTCAATTATGGGTTGTGGAGTTCTCAAGAAGAATATGCCAAAATGAACGCTAATCCTCCGATGGCTGAACCACTAGTGCAGATGAAATCGCTTGCTAATAATGAATTTCAAATGTCGCTATACGAGGTAGTGTTTACTGAAGTGTCTAAATCAAGATAAGCGTACCCTATTTAATCGGGCGATCGCTTGACCAATGCTGTTAAAAATACCAACAAAAAAGCGCCCTCCATTCCTGGAGAGCGCTTTCTACTCAGTTAAATTCAGAATTAACCGTTGATTGCAGGAGCACTGATAGCTACAGGAGCAGAATCAAGAGCAGCCAAATCTAGAGGGAAGTTGTGAGCATTGCGCTCGTGCATTACTTCCATACCCAGGTTAGCCCGGTTGATTACATCTGCCCAAGTACCAATCACACGACCTTGAGAATCAATGATTGATTGGTTGAAGTTGAAACCGTTCAAGTTGAACGCCATTGTGCTTACACCCAAGGCGGTGAACCAAATCCCGATGACTGGCCATGCAGCCAAGAAGAAGTGTAGTGAACGGCTGTTGTTGAATGATGCGTATTGGAAGATTAACCGACCGAAGTAGCCGTGAGCCGCAACGATGTTGTAGGTTTCTTCTTCTTGACCGAATTTGTAACCGTAGTTAAGGGATTCGCTTTCGGTGGTTTCACGAACCAAGGAGGAGGTTACGAGTGAACCGTGCATTGCACTGAATAATGAACCACCGAATACACCTGCTACACCTAGTTGGTGGAAGGGGTGCATTAAGATGTTGTGTTCTGCTTGGAACACGATCATGAAGTTGAAGGTTCCCGAAATACCCAAAGGCATACCATCAGAGAATGAACCTTGTCCAATTGGGTATACCAAGAAGACTGCGCTTGCTGCTGCAACCGGAGCTGAGTAGGCTATAGCAATCCAAGGACGCATTCCTAAGCGGTAAGATAGTTCCCACTCACGTCCCATGTAGCAGAATATGCCGATCAGGAAGTGGAATACTACTAACTGGTAGGGACCGCCGTTGTACAACCACTCGTCTAAGGAAGCTGCTTCCCAAATTGGGTAGAAGTGTAGACCGATGGCGTTGGAGGATGGTACTACTGCGCCGGAGATGATGTTGTTTCCGTAGATTAATGAACCTGCTACTGGTTCCCGGATGCCGTCGATGTCTACGGGGGGGGCAGCGATGAAGGCGATGATGAAGCAGGTGGTGGCTGCTAGTAGGGTGGGGATCATCAACACGCCGAACCAACCAATGTATAGGCGGTTGTTGGTGCTGGTTATCCACTCACAGAATTTATCCCATACGTTGGCGCTGCTGCGCTGTTGTAAGGTTGCTGTCATGGTTTTATAAGTGCTTTGTTTTTATGATGTTTAGGTAGGCAAATTTGCTTACCTATGTTTATTACATTAGAAGCAAAATTGAGATTTGTAAAGAAGTATTACATAGGTATTGATTATGAGAGTAATTTGTTTTACTGATGAATCGCGTCTCTAAACGCGATTCATCAGGTTTTATCAACCAGGGGGCCAGTTCAGCTGCCGTCCTCCCAGGATATGCAGATGTAAGTGAGAAACAGTTTGACCCCCGTCATCACCAGTATTGATGACAACGCGATAACCATTTTTCAGTCCAGCTTCTTCGGCAACACGTTTAGCGGTTAACAAAAGATGCCCTAACAGAGCATGATCCTGAGATTCGGCATCAGCTAGTTTGACAATAGGTTTTTTAGGAATAACTAAGATGTGAACCGGGGCTTGTGGGTGGATGTCTTTGAATGCCAGCGCTAAATTATCCTCATAAACAATGTCAGCTGGAATTTCCCGCCGAATTATTTTGCTAAAAATCGTGTCTGTGGTTTCACTCATGCCAATTTACCAATTCATCTGCTAGAGATTCTAAAGGTTTAGAGCTGTAGAAGAAATGCTTGCCAGAGTTTGGAGTGCATCAATTGTGGGCATCGATGCCGTTAAAGTGGGTGTGGAAGTCGATATATCAGGGGGACTACCAGGAATTGTTGTCTTAGGCCTGCCAGATTCAGCGATTCAAGAATCTAGAGAGAGAGTCAAGGCAACATTGAAGAATGCAGGTTTTGCCTTTCCTATGCGAAAGATTGTGATTAACTTAACTCCGGCTGATTTACGCAAGGAAGGCCCCTGTTTCGATTTACCGATTAGTGTGGGAATTTTGGCAGCTTCTGAGCAAGTTAGTGCTGATTTATTAGGAGATTATTTATTTTTAGGGGAAGTTTCTTTAGATGGCACTTTGCGTCCAGTGGCTGGCGTCTTACCCATTGCTGCTAATGCTCAAAAAATGGGAATTGCAGGTTTAGTTCTGCCTGTTGATAATGCACAAGAAGCAGCAGTGATCAAAGAATTGGCTGTTTATGGCTGCAAACATATATCTGATGTGGTTAATTTTTTAAATAATCCGGGGCGTTACCAACCTGTGCAGTTGAATGGCACTGTAGAGACGTTAGATGTAACATATCCACATTATTCCGCAGATTTGCAGGATGTTAAAGGACAAGCTCATGCCCGACGTGCCTTAGAAATTGCCGCTGCTGGCGGACATAATTTAATCTTTGTGGGGCCACCTGGTAGTGGAAAAACAATGCTAGCACGACGCTTACCAGGAATTCTGCCGCCCTTGTCATTTGCTGAATCTTTAGAAGTGACTCGTATTCACTCGGTGGCTGGTTTATTAAAAAATCGCGGTTCATTGGTACGCGATCGCCCTTTTCGTAGTCCGCATCACTCAGCATCTGGGCCTTCTCTAGTCGGTGGTGGTACTTTCCCTCGTCCAGGGGAGATTTCATTATCTCACCGAGGTATTCTTTTTCTTGATGAACTCACGGAATTTAAACGCGATGTTCTAGAATTTCTGCGTCAGCCTTTAGAAGATGGCTATGTGACGATTTCCCGCACCAAACAATCGGTAATGTTTCCCGCACAGTTTACTTTAGTAGCGAGTACCAATCCCTGTCCTTGCGGTTACTATGGCGATACCATTCAACAGTGTACTTGTTCGCCACGGCAACGCGAGCAATATTGGACAAAGCTTTCTGGGCCGTTAATGGATCGAATTGATTTGCAAGTTGCGGTGAATCGCTTGAAACCTGAGGAAATTACCCAACAACCTACCGGAGAAGCGTCAATATCAGTTCGCCAACGAGTACAACAAGCAAGCGATCGCGCAATTACCCGTTTCCAAGCAGAATTAAATCTGCGTTGCAATGCCCAAATGCAGAGTTGTCATCTCCAAAAGTGGTGCCAGTTAGATGACACTAGTCGTAACTTATTAGAAGCAGCAATTAGAAAATTAGGTTTATCAGCAAGAGCAAGCGATCGCATTCTTAAAGTAGGTCGTACTATCGCAGATTTGGCGGGAGAAGATCAGCTCAAAGCGAATCATGTGGCGGAAGCAATTCAATATCGCACAATTGATAGAATGCAGTAGTAAGTTCTTCCTCAAGAAAGCTAGACAAACACCCTTGGGGTGATGTCATGAAATAGAAAATCAGTATCCAATGTATCAGGAAGTAAGCAACATTCCCTGAGAAGGAGATTGATTGGATGAGTTTGCAGGCAATTTGGAAATTGTTACAAGAGACTTTTAAGGAATGGAATGAGGATAAAGCCTCACGATTAGCAGCAGCATTAGCTTATTACACGATTTTTTCCATCGCGCCGTTGCTAATTATTGTAATTGCGATCGCAGGCGCAGTATTTGGAGAAGAAGCAGCTAGGGGTGAAATTGTCCAACAAATTCAAGGTTTAGTCGGCAGAGACGGAGCAGAGTTTATCGAACTAGCGATCAAAAATGCTAACAAACCACAGACAGGAGCGATCGCCTCCATCATTAGTTTTTTAGTTCTGATATTGGGTGCTACTGGTTTATTTACCGAACTGCAAGATTCTCTGAACACCATTTGGGAAGTAAAACCTAAACCTGGACGCGGTATTGTTAACATCTTTCGCCAACGCTTTTTATCGTTCGCAATGGTTATAGGTATTGGCTTTTTGCTTCTAGTATCACTGGTAATTAGTACAGCATTAACAGCGCTGGTGACATACTTTAGCAACATTATACCTGGTGTCGATTTCCTCTGGCGGATAGTCAACTTTATTCTTTCCTTTGCTCTAACGACATTGCTGTTCGGGTTAATATTCAAAGTTCTGCCAGATGTCAAAATTACTTGGAGTGATGTTTTAATTGGATCTATTATCACCTCCCTGTTATTTTCCATTGGTAGATTTTTATTAGGACAATATTTAGGTAATGGCAGTTTTGGTTCAACTTACGGCGCTGCTGGTTCACTAGTGGTTATTTTAGCCTGGGTTAACTATGCTGCACAGATTCTTTTCTTCGGTGCAGAATTTACCCAAGTGTATGCCAGAAGATACGGAAGTGGCATAGTCCCAACTAAGAATGCCATGCCTCTTTCTAGTAAAACGAAACCCAATGACAATACTCAAAAAGAACAGTCATCTCCTAATAAAAAGCCATCTTCTAGCTTGATTAATCGCTTAATCCGGTATTTTCACAAACCCAAACGTTTAAAATCAAAAAGGAATAATCAGCGATTTTAATTACTGAATACTAGATGTTGTGTAGTAGCGAATTATATTCGCCGAATACTTTTCAAACAACCTCTAACATTACTTCATTGACTAGAGACGCTGCACTACAACGTCTCTAGTGAAGTAAATTGATTAGACGCTCGTGAAATCAGAACTAGTTAAGGTAGTAGTATTAATCCCCGTCAGCGTTGCCCAGATTTCAAGGGTAGAAGTAAATAAAATATTACTACCAGCAAAACTCAATTGAGCAAAACTGAAGCCTCTAGACAATCCAATCAAGTCCGTACCTTTACGGAAGTCGGTAATAATATCAATACCTTCTTTAGAAGCCAAGAGAAATTGATCGCAACCATTGCCACCAGTCAAGATATCCTTACCAATACCACCCACCAACAGGTCGTTACCATTGCCACCAGTCAGGATGTCATTGCCACTACCACCAGTTAGGGTGTCATTACCTGAACTACCGAAGATCCTATCATCACCTGAACCACCAGAGATGGTATCATTACCCGCATCACCAGTCAGGGTATCATTGCCTGAACCACCAGAGATCCTATCATCACCTGCACCACCAGAGATGGTATCGTTACCCGCATCACCAGAGATAGTGTCGTTACCTGCACCACCAGTCAGGGTGTCATTACCTGGAGTGCCCAAAATAGTCTGATTACGCGATGTGCCAGTAGTATTAGGACTAACTGCGATCGCAACACTAGCAGTACTAGTCAGACTACCATCGCTAATGGTGTAGTTGAAGTTGGCATTGCCACTAAACCCAGCAATTGGGGTAAACAGGATGAAATCATCTGCTGAGTTATCCTGAGTGCCGTTATCATTGAGCACAGCAGTACCTTGGGTTGCACCATTCACACCAGTAATGCTGAAGTTACTGCTATCAACGTCAGTATCATTAGCTAGCAGAGTACTAGCTTTGATATTCACGGCAGTATTGAAAGCAGTAGTAACACTATCATTGACTGCTACAGGTGCATCATTGACTGGCTTGACGTTGAAGTTAAATGTACCCGTAGCATTACCGCCATTACCGTCGCTAACAGTGAAATCGAAACTGTCAGTGCCGTTGAAGTTGGCATTGGGGGTGTAGGTAAAGAAGTCGTCGCTGGTGTTGTCTAAAGTGCTGTTGTCGTTGAGCGTGAGTGTACCGTTAGTGGGGTTGGTGAAGCTATTAATACTTAGGGTATCGCCATCAACATCAAAATATCTACGTAGAATGTTACTAGCAAGGATGTTAACAGCAGTATCTTCATTAGTGGTAGCCGCAGTTGCAAAGCCAAACACCACGTAGCTTGACCCGGCTAATGACTGATCGTTGGGGTCGGCACCTCTTGCCCCGATAATCAGGTCATCAATGCCGTCGCCGTTGATATCTCCGGCACTGCTGACGGAGTTGCCTGAGTAGTCACCCGAATTAATGCCGTTAATCACGAAGCCGTTGCTGCCATCCAGGGATGAGAGGTCGAGGCTGGCACTAAAACCACTATTAGTGCCAAACACCACGTAGCTTGACCCGGCTTCAAACTGACCGTTGGGGTCGGCACGATATGCCCCGATAATCAGGTCATCAAAGCCGTCGCCGTTGATATCTCCGGCACTGTTGACGGAGTTGCCTGACAAGTCACCCGAATTAATGCTGTTAATCACGAAGCCGTTGCTGCCATTCAGGGATGAGACGTCGAGGCTGGCATTAAAGCCACTATTAGTGCCAAACACCACGTAGCTTGACCCGGCATAATTCTGACCGTTGGGGTCGGCACCAAATGCCCCAATAATCAGGTCATCGAAGCCGTCACCGTTGATATCCCCCGCACTGCTAACGGAGGCGCCTGAGTAGTCACCCGAATTAATGCCGTTAATCACGAAGCCGTTGCTGCCATTCAGGGATGAGAGGTCGAGGCTGGCACTAAAACCACTATTAGTGCCAAACACCACGTAGCTTGACCCAGCATCAACCTGACCGTTGGGGTCGGCACGATTTGCCCCGATAATCAGGTCATCAATGCCGTCGCCGTTGATATCTCCGGCATTGCTGACGGAGGTGCCTGAGAAGTCCTGCCTATTAATGCCGTTAATCACGAAGCCGTTGCTGCCATTCAGGGAAAAGAGGTCGAGGCTGGCATTAAAGCCACTATTAGTGCCAAACACCACGTAGCTTGACCCGGCATAGCGCTGACCGTTGGGGGAGGCATCTGATGCCCCGATAATCAGGTCATCAAAGCCGTCGCCGTTGATATCCCCGGCACTGCTGACAGAGGTGCCTGAGCGGTCATACCTATTAATGCCGTTAATCACAAAGCCGTTGCTGCCATTCAGGGAAAAGAGGTCGAGGCTGGCATTAAAGCCACTATTAGTGCCAAACACCACGTAGCTTGACCCGGCACCAGATTGACCGTTGGGGTCGGCATATCTTGCCCCGATAATCAGGTCATCAAAGCCGTCGCCGTTGATATCCCCGGCACTGCTGACGGAGTTGCCTGAGTAGTCACCCGAATTAATGCCGTTAATCACGAAGCCGTTGCTGCCATCCAGGGATGAGAGGTTGAAGCCAGCACTAAAACCACTATTAGTGCCAAACACCACGTAGCTTGACCCGGCACCAGATTGACCGTTGGGGTCGGCACGAAATGCCCCGATAATCAGGTCATCAAAGCCGTCGCCGTTGATATCCCCGGCATTGCTGACCGAGCCGCCTGAGTAGTCACGGAAACTAATGCCGTTAATCACGAAGCCGTTGCTGCCATTGAGTGAGTCGAGATTAAAAACTGAAGTCACCTTGGGTGCATCATTCACTCCATTAATGGTCAAGTTGACGCTAGCTGTATTAGTCAAGCTGCTATTATTATTGTTGAGCGTGTATGTAAAGTTCTCAGTTGCCGTTTCACCGACAGCCAAGGCATCAAATTGAGCATTAGGGTCGTAGGTCAAGCTACCATTAGCATTGAGCGTAACTAAAGCACCAGAACTCAGGGTAATGGCAGTGCCAACAACAACTGGCGTACCATCAATAGCTGTCACCCCTAGGAAGTTGCTGTCATTAGCTAAGACTGAAATATTAACAGCAGTGTCTTCATCGGTGGTAGCTGTGTCATTAACTGCAACAGGGGGTTTATTGGTAGGCGTAGGAGAAGCAAAGCCAAACACCACGTAGCTTGACCCGGCTAATGACTGACCATTGGGGTCGGCACGATATGCCCCGATAATCAGGTCATCAATGCCGTCGCCGTTGATATCTCCGGCACTGCTGACGGAGGTGCCTGAGTAGTCACCCGAATTAATGCCGTTAATCACGAAGCCCTCATTGCCATCGAGAGACGAGAGGTTGAAGCCAGCACCAAAGCCACTGCTGCGACCAAACACCACGTAGCTTGACCCGGCATTATATTGACCGTTGGGGTCGGCAAAGAGTGCCCCGATAATCAGGTCATCGATGCCATCGCCGTTGATATCTCCGGCATTGCTGACGGAGATGCCTGAGAAGTCACCAACATTAATAATGCCGTTAATTACGAAGCCGTTGCTGCCATCCAGGGATGAGAGGTCGAGGCTGGCACTAAAACCACTATTAGTGCCAAACACCACGTAGCTTGACCCGGCACCAGATTGACCGTTGGGGTCGGCACCTCTTGCCCCGATAATCAGGTCATCGAAGCCATCGCCGTTGATATCCCCGGCACTGCTGACGGAGGTGCCTGAGCGGTCACGCTCATTAATGCCGTTAATCACGAAGCCGTTGCTGCCATTCAGGGATGAGAGGTCGAGGCTGGCACTAAAACCACTATTAGTGCCAAACACCACGTAGCTTGACCCGGCATTATATTGACCGTTGGGGGAGGCACCTGTTGCCCCGATAATCAGGTCATCGAAGCCGTCACCGTTGATATCTCCGGCACTGCTGACGGATAAGCCTGAGAAGTCACCTGCATTGCCATTAATCACGAAGCCGTTGCTGCCATTCAGGGATGAGAGGTCGAGGCTGGCATTAAAGCCACTATTAGTGCCAAACACCACGTAGCTTGACCCGGCATAGCGCTGACCGTTGGGGTCGGCACGAAATGCCCCGATAATCAGGTCATCAAAGCCGTCACCGTTGATATCTCCGGCACTGCTGACGGATAAGCCTGAGAAGTCACCTGCATTGCCATTAATCACGAAGCCGTTGCTGCCATTCAGGGATGAGAGGTCGAGGCTAGCTGCAAAGCCACTATTTGTGCCAAACACCACGTAGCTTGACCCGGCATAGCGCTGACCGTTGGGGTCGGCACGAAATGCCCCGATAATCAGGTCATCAAAGCCGTCGCCGTTGATATCTCCGGCACTGCTGACGGAGGTGCCTGAGGAGTCATCTCGATTAATGCCGTTAATCACGAAGCCGTTGCTACCATTCAGGGATGAGAGGTCGAGGCTGGCACTCAAGCCACTATTAGTGCCAAACACCACGTAGCTTGACCCGGCACCAGATTGACCGTTGGGGTCGGCACCACTTGCCCCGATAATCAGGTCATCGAAGCCGTCGCCGTTGATATCTCCGGCACTGCTGACGGAGTTGCCTGATTCGTCAAATGCATTAATGCCGTTAATCACGAAGCCGTTGCTGCCATTGAGGTCAGATAGATTTAAAACGGAATTTGCCATTGTTGTTGATTCTCCAAGTCCTGTTTGGTTGTGTTTGTCGGATGAGTCTAGACGTAAAACTTGACCCTCGTTCTTCGCTAGCGCTAACGCTGGGAACAGAACAATTCGCATCAGTTGTTACGCACACTCTAGAAATTCTCGGCTTTCCTGGTGTCTTCTCTGCTAGAACACCGATTCACTATTCAAGATAGGGGCGAGAAAAACCGATTCTCTGGAAGCCGCTGTAGGCGTTTGATAAGAGGCAGTCTTGCTGGGGGAACTAAAGGTACAAGGCTCACCCGCAAGTGGCGTGAAAGCTCCCTTGCTCGAATGGCACTAAGAAAAGATACAGCCCTTGCTCTGACTGGTTAAGAGCCTGGAGGCTGGGAACCCATTCTGGGAGGCTCCGCCTCCACTAGCTTGACAAGAGGCAGAGCCTCTTTAAACACATTCCCAGCCCCCAGGCTGGGAACGAGACGACACAAGCCTTTGGGCTTTTCTTAGTGCCATTCCTCCCTTGCTCCTTTTAAGAGTTGGTTGAAACCTCACCCGCAAGTGGCGTGATTTTTCCCCCTGCTCCCTTGCTAAGAGCTCCCCTGCTTTTTCATTTGGGGGTCTGTCGACAGAAGAAATATAATATTATACCGATATTACCACCAGGACATTGCTGACCAATCCCAGTCTGAGAGCTTTTATTAACAAATAGTTACTAGTAATATTTCGCTAGATAAAGAAAAATACAGCACAATTTGATTGAGTAAATTACCCAATATTTAAGCATGTTTTCACTTGTGTCCTCAAAAGTTCACTGAAATTGCCGGACGCTTGATCTAACAATTCGCAATTAAATTACAAATGGTTTGCTCGTATTGAATATTGTGTCAATAAGAGGCAGGGGGCAGGGGAGAAACCTCATCCATGAATGGAGAGGCTTGAAATCAGGACTTAGTATCCAATGGCGCTACGTGTATCGACAGACATTGAAAGTTGTTCTCCATCCATAAATCGAGGGGCCCCTGACCCAATGGCAGGGGAATTCCAGAATCTTTCCTCCTGCCATTCGCCCAATGCCCAATGCCCAATGCCCAATCCCCAATCCCCATAAAATATTTGTTCAAGAGGTCTATTAATTAGACTGTAAAATATGACGGTTGTATTCTGTGCCGAACTGTGATTGAGCGTTATACTTTGCCCGAAATGGGTAATCTGTGGAGTGAAGCCTATAAGCTAAAAACCTGGCTGCAAGTAGAAATTGCTGCTTGTGAAGCTCAGGCTGAACTAGGTTACATTCCATCTCAGGCGGTTGAAGAAATTAAGGCTAAGGCAGATTTTGACCCGAAACGGGTACTAGAAATTGAGGCTGAAGTCCGCCACGATGTCATTGCTTTCTTGACAAATGTCAATGAATATGTTGGTGATGCAGGACGCTATATTCACCTGGGTTTAACCAGTTCGGATGTGCTAGATACGGCTTTAGGACTACAATTAGTTGCCAGTCTAGATGTATTGTTGCAACGCCTAGAAGATTTGATTCAGGCAATTCGTCAAAAGGCACAGGAACATCGTTATACGGTGATGACTGGCCGATCGCATGGTATTCATGCTGAACCAATTACCTTTGGTTTTAAGCTAGCTGGGTGGTTAGCAGAAGTGTTGCGACACCAAGAACGCTTGAGAATTCTGCGCGAAACTATTGCTGTGGGTAAGATTTCCGGTGCGGTGGGAACATACGCCAATATTGAACCACGTGTAGAAGCGATCGCCTGCCAAAAACTCGGACTCAAACCCGATACGGCCTCAACACAAGTTATTTCCCGCGATCGCCATGCCGACTATGTGCAACAATTAGCCTTAGTAGCGGCATCCATTGAACGCTTTGCTGTAGAAATTCGCAATCTACAAAAAACAGACGTTCTGGAAGTTGAAGAATTCTTCGCCAAAGGTCAAAAAGGCTCCAGTGCTATGCCACATAAGCGCAACCCCATCCGTTCCGAACGACTGACGGGAATGGCGCGACTTGTCAGAAGTCATGCCGGTGCAGCTCTGGAAAACGTCGCACTTTGGCATGAGAGGGACATTTCTCACAGTTCTGTAGAACGGGTAATTTTACCAGACGCTTGCATTTTGACGCATTTTATGCTGGTAGAAATAACCGAATTGGTGACAAACCTACTGGTCTATCCGCAGAACATGGAACGGAATCTCAACTGTTATGGTGGTGTCGTCTTCAGCCAGAAAGTACTACTCGCTTTGATAGACAAGGGAAGCAGTCGCGAAGAAGCTTATGCGATCGCTCAAGAAAACGCTCACGCCGCTTGGAACAAACCAGAAGGCGATTTCCATGACTTGGTTAGCAAAGACCCGCGTGTCACCCAGAAGTTGTCTCCAGCAGAAATAGAGCTGTGTTTTGACCCCCAGCAACATCTACGGCATTTAGAAGAGGTTTACAAAAGACTAGGAATTTAAGATTAATTTGCTTGTAGTGAGCGCTTAAGCGCTTACTACTAACTGAGACTTTTAACGTGACGCGAAAGTCTCCACCCTCAACCGAAGGTAGGGTGGGGATGAATAGCGGGTTGCGACGATTACATCTATGACCAATATCAACCGTAGGTTGGTAAGGGGATAGATGTAACAGGAGTAAGCAAATATTTTCTGGATTAGTCTTATCGCTAAGTCTATAATGTGACAGAATTAGCCTAGTCAAGGAGGTGATGTTGAGTGCTACACAAAGTCGTACAAGTCCGTTTATACCCATCAAAAGAACAGCAAATACTATTAGCTCAAACGTTTGGTTCTGCTCGTTGGTGGTGGAACTATGCGTTGAATAAATCTATTGAGGTTTATAAAGAAACGGGTAAGGGACTTGGGCGTTCAGCACTCAATGCATTTCTTCCGGCGCTCAAAAAGGCAGAAGATACCAAGTGGCTAGCTGATTGTTATAGTCAAGTTTTGCAAGCTACAACTCTCAATCTAACCACGGCGTATAAGAACTTTTTTGATAAACGTGCTGGATTTCCTAAATTCAAATCTAAGCACGCTAAGCAGTCAATTCAGTATCCTCAAAACGTCAAAATTGTAGATAGTAATATCAAGCTTCCAGGAAATATTGGAGTTGTCAAAGCTAAAATACATCGACTTATTGAGGGGAAGATAAAGACTGTCACTGTTAGCAAAACTCCCTCTGGAAAGTATTTTGCATCTATCTTGAGCGAGGTTGAGGGCGATGTTCAGGCTACAGATGAAGGTAAAATTTACGGTATTGATTTAGGGTTGAAGCACTTTGCTGTTGTTACTGACGGCGAGAAAGTGTCTAAATACGACAACCCTAGACACATCGCCAAACACGAAAAAAACCTTCATAGGAAACAGAAAAAGTTAGCGCGTAAACAACTCGGGAGTAATTCCAGAAATAAATATAGAAAAGTTGTTGCCAAGGTGTACGAGCAAGTTAGCAACTCACGGCAAGATTTTCTACATAAACTTAGTTACAAGTTGGTCAGCGATAGTCAAGCTGTCATAGTAGAAAACCTTCATGTCAAAGGCATGGTGACGCTCGAAGACTCGCTAACGCTACGCTATCGTAATCACAATTTGGCGAAAGCAATATCTGATTGTGGATGGGGAACCTTTACCAACTTTTTAGCCTATAAGCTAGAACGCAAAGGTGCAAAGTTAGTTGAGATTGATAGATGGTTCCCTAGTTCCAAACTCTGTTCTAATTGTTTTTATCAAATCAGTGAGTTGCCGTTGGATGTCCGTGAGTGGACTTGTCCTCATTGTGGCACTCATCATGATCGGGATGGAAACGCAGCAATAAATATTAGAGCACAGGGCATCAGAATGATAAAGGCGGAAGGTTCATCCGTCTCTGCTGTAGGAGGGGAGGTAAGTCCTATTCTTGGGCGAAAGTCTAAGTTTAGGCACTCCCCCATGATTACAGAAGCTCCAACTTCAACCGTACTCGGTAAGTTGGGGTAGTTCACGCCTATTCCCTATTCCCTATTCCCTGTTCCCTGCTATGGTGAGTCGAATAGTTTTAACAACGATTGGTAGCCTTGGTGATCTTCATCCCAAAATTGCGATCGCACTTGAGTTACAAAAACGCGGTCATAATATTGTGTTTGCAACGCATAAAGAATATCAATCTAAAATTGAAGCTTTGGGATTCGAGTTTCATCGGATGCGCCCTGACAACATCACTCTTGACGATCCTCAAGCGATGGCGCAAGCGATGGATTTGCAAACAGGCTCCGAATATATCATCCGAAAATGGATTTGTCCAAGTTTGCGTGAGATGTATTCGGACTTGATGCACAGTGCAAAAGATGCAGATTTTATCTTTGCTGGTGAAGGAGTTGTGGCGGCTCGATTAGTAGCAGAAAAATTAGGGATGCGATGGGCATCAAGTGCTATGGCACCAATTTCATTTTTCTCCGCTTATGATCCGCCAGTATTACCTGTATTTCCATTTTTAGCTAAACTTCGTCGGCTTGGCTGGTTCGTTAATCGGGGAGTCATTAACTTTGCCAAGCTTGTCAGCAGTTCTTGGGCTGAACCTGTTCATCAACTTCGCCGTGAACTTGGATTACCGACCCTCAGAGGCAATCCCTTTATTGACGACAAGTTTTCACCCTACCTTGTCCTTGCCCTGTTTTCTCCTGTCTTAGCAAAGCCACAATCTGATTGGGCTGCAAACACTGTGATTACAGGATTCACCTTCTATGATGGCAATCAGGGCAACACAGAACTCACTTCAGAAGTGAAGCAATTTTTGGATTCAGGTGCGCCACCGATTGTTTTTACCCTCGGCTCAGCCGCAGTCATGGCTCCTGGCAACTTCTATCAAGAAAGCATCCGAGCCGCAAAGCTTTTAAATAGGCGCGCTGTTCTATTGATTGGTAAAAATACACCGCCAGAGAATCTTTCAGAAGACATTCTTGCTGTTAGCTATGCTCCATACTCTCAAATTTTTCCTCACGCTTGTGCGATCGTGCATCAAGGAGGTATTGGGACGACGGTTCAAGCGCTACAAGCTAGTCGTCCAACCCTAATAATGCCCTATAGTCACGACCAACCAGACAATGCAGCACGAGTCGAACGCTTGGGAACTTCGCGCACGATTGGGCGTAAACAATATTTAGCATCACGAGTTGTAAAAGAGTTGCGTGAGTTGTTAGATAATCCCACCTATGCAGCAAAAGCAACAGAAATCGGACGCATGATCCAGCTAGAGAATGGTGTTTGTATAGCGTGTGATGAGATTGAAAAACAGGTTAGAGAAGCTGCAATCCTGCCGTGAGTGAAAATAGCCTTACACTTTAGTGCAGAAATTCTTTCATATATGGTGGGAGCAAGGAGTTATGTGTAAGACATAATTCCCTCTCACAAGGTCAAAATCAGCAAACGTACAGTAGTATCGGCTCATGTAGTAGTTATTCAAAATACTACCGAGTATAGGTGCTTGGTTTGGTTGAAAATGAAGGTTGGATGTCTGGATCGTTGCGTTGTTTTGCAACTTGCGATCGCCCGGTGATCGATTACGATTATTTTTGCGAAATTGACAAGTATTTATTTTCAATAAAGCATGAGTTTAATTACTACTCCTAAAGGATAAAACTTGCAGCTATTTGTAATAATCCAATTCTCTGTGAAGCTGCACATTATTTTGACCCCTCCCAAGCCTACAGCTATTCTATCCAGAGAATGGGCGATATCTACGGTAGACTACCAAGATTGCATTCCCTAAAATTCCAATGAAGCGATCGCCTTTCAAAAAACCTCAAAAACAAAGCGTAGACGCATAGCGGCTTGTCGTTAGACATCGCCTGTTGTCCAAGAGTGAGCGATCGCACCTCATAAGCCACAGCTAAAGCAATATTTTGCAATGGAAAATGCTAAAGTCTTTTATTTATAAGGGTTTTTGTGAAATTCATATTCAGCACAACAAGAATTGAATAATCAAAAGTACGATACCATAGATGCAACAATTCAGATATGTCAATCTAATATGAGTAACAATTTATTAAGCAAAAATATTACAGAACAAATGCAGGAATAAGCAGAGATACAAATCCGTGACAAGAAAAAAGTTGTTGACTATAACACGATTGAGTACCCTATTGAAGTTATAGTTCAAAAATACCTAAAAGGTCTTGATGATGATTCTAATGAATTATTTATTCCAGATTACCAAAGAGCGATGATTTGGGATGAAAAAAGGCAATCTAAATTTATTGAATCTACTATGAGAAACGCTATCCAAACTATTTTTGACGATATCGGTAATAAAGATGTTTCCTTTGATCAACTTAGACTAGAGATTAAAAAAATTATTTTGCAAAATATCAAAAAACGCGATGTTGATAAACTATTACAAGAAATAACGATCATTTCTATAGATATTATGAAATATGGCTTTAGCCGAGATGATTTGTTTTCTGGTAATGTAGATGCTAGAGAAATAAAGACAATAGCTAAAATATATGGATTTTCAGCTATTACTGATCCTGATACTAGAGATGGAATTGATTTACTATCAATCAAAAAAAATAGAAATGATTTAGCTCATGGCTTTTTGTCTTTTAAGGAAGTTGGTCAAAATACATCTGCGGAAAATCTGGTTGAAATAAGTGAAAGAGTTATAAAATATCTAAGACAAATTTTAGAAAACATTGATGAATATTTAGTTAATCAGCAATATTTAGATCCTAAATAGTATAGAGATGTAATAATCTTAAGTTATAATCAATCTTCAAGGTGCTAGTGAGTCTAGATTTTTCATAACTCTTGTTTTACTTTTCAGTTACCAAATCGCTTCAATATTTAAAATAAATCCCTGTAAAATATCTTCTCCTGACAAAGTAACAGGCGATTCCAACACCTCAACCTCTTGTCCTTGCCGATAAATCTCCACTTGCCGCAATTTACGATTAATTAACCAACCCAAACGCACACCATTATCTATGTATTCCCTCATCTTTTCTTGAGCTACTTTCAAACTATCACTTGGCGAAAGTAACTCAATTACAAAATCAGGACAAAGTGGTATAAATTTTGTTTGTTGTTCTTGAGTAAGTGCATTCCAGCGTTCCAGTCTCAGCCAAGAAGCATCAGGTGAACGGTCTGCACCATTGGGAAGTTTAAAACCTGTAGAGGAATCAAAGGCGATACCCAGTTTATTTTGCTCATTCCAAATCCAAAGTTGAGCTGTTAGCCCAGCGTTACGATTTCCGGTTTCTCCCCCGGTTGGTGGCATGATAATTAGTTCTCCGGTTGCAGTGCGTTCAAATCTCAAATCGCGGTTTGCTTGACAAAGCTGGAAAAACTGCTCATCTGTCAATTCCAGCACAGGTTTAAGGTTTACTGTTAGGGCGTTCATAAGCAGGATAGGCAACGAAGCCTAGAGGCTACACTTATTTTATGATGGTATTATAGAAAGCGATGCAATTACTTCGCCAGGATGTATTGGTATTACTAATCTATCATCAGTAATATTTTGCCAATTATCCATAATTAATACTTCTTAACTTAATAAGTTAGTCAACCTTATTTAGCATTGTCTAGCCAATTAAGATCATATTAACACAGGAGTTGGGGGTTAACATTCATTAAGTAGTACTTGGAGATTTTCAAAACATCTCCTAACTCACTGCATATTCTGTAAACTGTCTCATAAAAGGAGACTGAAAACCTAACACAATGTCTTCCTTGGGAACTCCCGCAGCTACCAAATTAGCTGCAATGTCATCTTCTGTACCATTCCACTGAAGCCAAATTTTCCCACCTTTAATATCAATATGAATAATACAACTATGTACCCAGTCTTGACCTTCCCACCCTACATGAACTATTTGATAATGGTCACGTTCTGTATCAAAAATTGTTTCAACTTCTATATTTCCGTTAGCTGGTTTTTGCTCACTATAATCATGTAATATCTGTTGTACAAGCTGGCGATATCGAGTTAATTTATCCATTGGAAAATCACCTCTTGTTCTACATCATAAATAAGCATTTTCACTTGATTTTCTGCTATCATCTCTTTAGGAAAATCAAGTTGAAAAAATGTTTTGTAAGTTGTTAAAGGTACTGCTAAATACAAAACACGCTCCGGTTGCCGCCGTCGTAATGCACCTCTATAATTAATAAACTGTCCTAATGCTGTATGAAATTCTGAAATAGCAGACGACCTCTCTAAAAAACTTTTGACTTCGACTGCAATTTTTTGTCCTTCACGTTCTGCTGCAATCAGCTTTTGGGCGGCTAAATCAATTGAAAGGTTAACTCCTCCCACGCTCATTGTGAGTGGATCGTGAGTAATTTGCCAACCATCTTTGTGTAAAGCTGTTTTGACAACTTCATGAAAGACATCTTTAGCAGACATACATATCTATAATTATATATTTGATTTTCATTTAGCCGCATTCCATAAAATTTGTCAAAACCGTTATGTAGAGACGTTCTATAAAACGTCCCTACATTTATGATTAGGGATTATTCTATCCCTTCAATCCGATCTTCAACCTCTTGGTACAATTCGCGCAGACGATCTAAATTATCCTCGCTAGTCTCCCAATAACCGCGTCCATTCATTTCCAACAAAGTTGATACAATCTTGCGGAAAGAATGGGGATTGAGGTTCAACAATCGTTTTTGCATTTCTTCATCTTTGATGAAGGTTTCGTTAGTATCCTCATAAATCCAGTTATCCACAGCGCCGGCTGTCGCACTCCAACCAGTTGTATTCACTAACCGCTTGGAGAGTTCGCGCACACCTTCGTAACCGTGAGATAACATTCCCTCGTACCACTTGGGATTTAATAATTTGGTACGCGCATCTAAGCGCACGGTTTCTGATAATGTCCGCACTTGGGCATTAGCTGTAGTTGTGTCTGCAATGTAAGATGATGGTTTTTTACCATCACCACGCAGACTTGCAACTAACTTGGTGGGATCGGAATCAAAGTAATGAGAAACGTCCGTTAAACTAATCTCCGAAGAATCCAGGTTTTGGAAAGTTGCATCAGCAGTTTTCAAAGTACTTTCAAAAATCTGCCGGGATTCATCCATAATTCCGGGGTTATCGGAATTGAAGGAGAAGGATTTGCGGTTGAGATACATTTCCTGCAACTCGGCTTCGCTGTCCCAAGTGCTGTTTTCTACCGCCAAGTTGATATTTGACGAGTAGGAACCAGAAGCGTTGGAGAAAACGCGAGTCGCTGCTTGACGCAGATTAATCCCCATATCCTCAGCTTGTTTCAAAGCGTGTTTGCGAACAAAGTTCATTTCTAAGGGTTCATCCGCCTCAGCTGCCATCTTCACGCCTTGGTCTAGCAGGTTCATTTGGTTGATGAACAAGTCGCGGAACACTCCAGAACAGTTGATTACCACATCAATTCTGGGGCGTCCCAACTCTTCTAAAGATATCAATTCCAATTTGTTCACCCGTCCCAAGGCATCGGGAACTGGGCGGACGCCCACCATCCACATAATTTGTGCCAGGGATTCGCCGTAAGTTTTGATGTTATCGGTTCCCCAGAGGACACAGGCGATGGTTTCTGGCCATTTTCCTTCGTTTTCTGCCTTGTTACGTGCCAAAAGCCTGTCTACGACGATTTTAGCTGATTGGACTGCTGCTGTTGTGGGGATGGATTGCGGATCGAGTGCATGGATATTCTTACCTGTGGGCAATACATCCGGGTTGCGGATGGGATCGCCACCAGGGCCAGGTAGGATGTACTCACCTTCCAAGCCTCTGAGTAATGCTCCTAGTTCGTTGTCGGCACAAACTTGTTGCAGACAGAATTCCAAATACTCAAGTAGGGGTTTTAGAGCTGTGGTGTCAACTTTGGGATAACCTGCTTTATGCAATGCTTCCACCCAAGGTTCCTTTTTGCCCATGTTGAAGAAATTCAACCGCGAAACCAGAGAAACTCGTCCTTCGGCGTCGATTTGCTCTTGGACAAGGGCGGTAACTGCTGCACGGGTTGCTAGGGTGATATCTTGCAATAACTGGACATCTTCTAAAATGCCTCTGTCATTACTTTGATAAATATCATCAATGTTACGCCCAATGCTGTTAGCGATAATTCCCGGTAAGCCTTGAAGTCCTTCTTCTTGACGATCTAGACTAGCAATATTTACCAGAGTTGCGATCGCTTCTTCTGCACTCGGAGGTTTCCCAATGACGTGCAACCCACAAGGCAACAACCTAGACTCGATTTCCATCAACTTGCGGTAGACGTTGCCAACAATATTATCGCGATCGTCGGTACTCATATCTCTGGCATCGGTTTCTGGCAGATTGATATCCTTATCCAGATTCACGATCCGGCATTTATCCATGATGCTGTTAACAATGGAAACACCGCGTCCACTATCTTTCAAGGTTTGGTAGGAAGCAATTAACTCGCTGAGTTCCTTCAAACCTTTATACAAACCAGCATTTTCTGCCGGCGGTGTCAAGTAGGAAATTGTTTCGGCATAACTCCGGCGTTTGGCAATTGTTGCCTCACTGGGATTATTGGCGGCGTAGTAATACAGGTTGGGAATTGAGCCAATTAAGTTATCTGGATAACAATCACCAGACATCCCCATCTGTTTACCTGGCATAAATTCCAAGGAACCGTGTGTACCAAAGTGGAGTACAGCGTCAGCTTGCCAAACTTGCTCTAGGTAAGTGTAGTAGGCAGCAAAACCGTGGTGAGGACTAGCTGAACGGGAGAATAATAACCGCATCGGGTCGCCTTCGTAACCAAATGTGGGTTGGACACCGATGAAGACGTTACCAAATTGCTTACCATAAATCAGCAGATTTTGCCCATCACTGTTGAGATGTCCGGGAGGTGGGCCCCAGTTTTCTTCTAGGCGTTGAGAGTAAGGGGTTAGCGCCTCATACTCAGGAACCGACATTTTGTAAGCAACGTTCAGTTCTGGGCTATTGTACTGGGCTTGAGCGTCATGGATGACTTCTTGCATCAACGCTTCGGCTGATTCTGGCAATTCTGGTAAATCGTAGCCGTTATTTTTGAGGGCTTTCATCACCTCGTAGATGGAACCGAATACATCCAAGTAAGCGGCGGTTCCGACGTTGCCTTTATCTGGCGGGAAACTGAAAACGGTGATGGCAACTTTTTTATCCAGTTTTGGCTTGCGGCGGAGGTTAGCCCATTTTAAGGCGCGTTCGGCGACAGCTTCCACCCGATCGCGCAGGGCGATCGCTTTGCCGGTAGTCCCATCTCTACCTGATAAAATTATCGGCTCAATTGCCCCATCCAATTCGGGGATCGCAATTTGCAAAGCAACTTGAATGGGATGTAAACCCAAATCGCTATCCATCCACTCTTCTGTGGTTTGGAATACTAAGGGCAACGCCACCATGTAAGGACGATTTAAGCGCTTGAGTGACTCAATTGCTTTGGGATGGTCTTGTCTAGCTGGCCCACCCACTAAAGCAAAACCAGTCAGCGATACCACAGCATCTACTAACTGCGTGTTGGTATTTG
Source organism: aff. Roholtiella sp. LEGE 12411 (assembly GCF_015206995.1). Classification (GTDB taxonomy): domain Bacteria; phylum Cyanobacteriota; class Cyanobacteriia; order Cyanobacteriales; family Nostocaceae; genus Komarekiella. Next base: position 26,584 of record NZ_JADEXR010000053.1, read on the forward strand.
GTTCGTAGAAGTAAGCATCCACAGGCTTGGAGAAATCCAAACCACCAGCAAACACAGGAAGTACCCGTGCGCCTAATGCTTCCAACTCCTGAACCATCGCCACATAATGGGCATCATCCCCTGTAACTAGGTGGGTGCGTTGCAATACTAACCCGACACAAGGAGCTAGGGGATCTTTAAGATCACTAGAAATATCCTTACGAGCTGTATACCAATTGAGGTATTCTCTGACATCTTCAAACATATTGGGAGCCAAAGGATGCCAAATCCCTAAATCGGGATAAACCACCGGCTGTTGATATGTAGAAGGTGCAAAATTTTGTTTCTCTAAACCTTTAAATACATATTTATCAGCTAGCATCAGCAAAAAGTTTTCCAGATTTTCTGGAGAACCACCTAGCCAATACTGAAAACTGAGCATGAAATTTCGGGCATCCTGTGCCTTGTCCATTGGCAGGAATTTCAGCACTTGCGGCAGGGTTCGCAAAAGCTTCAGCATTCCATCCTGGAATCCCGCGCCGGATTTTTCTTTGCGTTTCCGCATGAATTGGGCGATCGCACTTTTTGACTGACCCAATTGTGCTAAGGAAAAGCTGCCCATTTTACTCAGGCGCATGACTTCTGGCATTGAGGGAAACACAACGGAAACATCCAGGCGATCGCGGTGTGGTTCTACTGCTGCTACTACTTTCTGTGCTAAGTCTTCGATGAAAATGAGGGAAGCGATGAAGATATTCGCACTCTCAATTTCTCGTTTGAACTCCTCGTAGTTCTCTGGGTCGCGGAGTTCCTCAATCAAGTACCCGCTGATTTCAATCGCCAAGTTGGGATTGTTCGCGTTAATCGTGCGAACTGCTTGCGACAATGCACTCTGGTACTGTGACTCAAGCACGACATAGACCACCTTAATTAAATTACGTCCGCGCAGGTTATCAGGCGCAATGTGTCTAATGGTGGACTTGACGTGGGTGAACATGCTTCTTAGGCTCCTTTGATGCGCGTTCTCTACTGGAAGTTCTTAGTGGCTGATGCTGCCACAAGTGACTTATTCTCTTCGGCAATATGAACTTTTTATCAGAAAACACTTACCCACTGGTGATTTTGTCGTCTATATGACACAAATCGATATAAAAAAAGCAACATTTATTAACGCATATTGACAATTAATAGAAGTAGTTGCTTTAGTTCATGTAACCAAAATGTAATATATGGGCATGGGGCATTGGGGATGGGGCATGGGGAACTTTTGACTTTTGACTTTTGACTCTTGACTAATGACTAACCAACCATCTGATATTTTGATTCTCTCAAACGGCCCTGGTGAGGTAACGACTTGGGTACGCCCGGTGGTCAGGGCGTTGCGGCAAAAGTTGGGTGATGACCTGATCAGGATTTCTGTGGTGTTATCGCCTTGTCCAAATGCCAGTGGTAAAGAAGCAGCGATCGCCCTTTCTTATCCAGAAGTAGATAGAGTCCAGGGAGCAGAGCATTTTTGGCAATTTTTGCTTTGGGGAAAAACATTTGATAATTGGGACTGGAGAAGTCACGGTGTAGTTGTTTTCCTCGGCGGCGATCAAATTTTCCCAGTAGTGATCGGCAAAAAACTGGGATATAAAACAGTTGTTTACGCAGAATGGGAAGCCCGTTGGCATAACTTGATTGACCGATTTACAGTCATGAAACCCGAAGTTGCTGACCGCATCCACCAAAAATATGCTCACAAAATTACTGTTGTGGGAGACTTGATGCTAGAAACTAGTAGTCATTCGTCCTTAGCAAAAAACAAAGGACAAATGACAAATGACAAAGCCCAAAAAACTGATTTAATTGGCATTTTACCTGGATCAAAAGCAGCAAAATTAGCTCAAGGAGTGCCATTAACTTTAGCAATTGCTGAATATATCTATGCAAAAAGACCCCAAACTAAGTTTGCGATCGCCGTCGCCCCGACTTTGGATTTACCAACTTTAGCTAGTTTTGCCGATCCTCAAGAAAACCCTTTTGTGAGCATATTCGGCAGTTCGCCGGCAGTTTTAATGGAGTTCGAGGATACTATTCTCAAAACATCAACAGGCTTATGCTTGGAATTGTGGCAAGAAACACCTGCCCATAACTTATTATCTTGCTGTAGTATGTGCTTAACTACAGTGGGGGCAAACACTGCCGAACTCGGTTCTTTAGCTGTGCCGATGATTGTTTTGCTCCCAACGCAACAACTAGATGCCATGCGCTCTTGGGATGGATTACCAGGGTTATTGGCAAATTTGCCGGGAGTGGGTTCTACTTTTGCCAAAGTGATTAACTGGCTGTTCCTGAGACGCAAAGGTCTATTAGCATGGCCGAATATCTGGGCACAGGAAGAGATTGTGCCAGAACTTGTGGGCAAACTTCAACCCCAAGAAATAGGGGAAATGGTTTTAGATTTTTTGGCTCATCCAGAAAAATTGGACGATATGCGAGCCAAGCTACGTAGCATCCGTGGTGAAAGCGGAGCAGCCCAGAAGATAGCACAGATTGTTTGCGAGGAACTTGGGAAGTAGAGAAACAGGGGAAGCAGGGGGAGCAAGGGAAGAGAAGATTAATGGCCTTTGACCCTTGACCCTTGACCCTTGACCCTTGACTAATGACTAATGACTAATGACTAATGACTAATCCAAAGATTGCCCATCCCTGCGCCCAAGTTCATAAATGCCAGCGCTCATACAAGCTAATATACCTGTACTAATTCCCCAGCTATCACCTAGACTAATTTCCAGACCCCAGTTAAATAAAGCGCCGACTATCAAGAAAGGCACAATGCTAAATATTGAAGCGTAAAAAGCGTTTTGGGATTCTCTGGCGTTACGAGTTTTTTCAAATTCTGATTGGCTGGTGTAGAGCGATCGCTCGGCAAAGTTAAACCAGCGGTTTAGTTGCTTAATTACCCATTCACTCGCTGGGGAAAAAGCTAAATATAGCGCCAATGACCACAAACTCGCTCCAGCGATCGCGATCGTGTCCAACTCAAAACTGAAAGGTAAAATTTCGGTCAGCATAGCTTGGGTGCGTCCTGCAAATGGTCGATTTTTTATCGATACTCAATCGACCCCTTAAGCAATTTTAACTAATTTAGCAGAAGTCCCACATCTCACTTTTAGGAGTGTGGGACGCCATTCGCCTGCGACGGGAAACCCGTCTGTTGCGCTAGCTCATGAACCTCTTGACTAATTACTAACGAGATACAGCCAATTTCTCATCGACTACCTGGGTATTTTCAACAACAATTTTGCGGAATAGTTCGCCCTCAATTGTCTCCTGTTCGATTAACAAATCTACTAAACGTTCCAAAAGTGTGCGGTGTTCTTGCAAGAATTCTTTCGCTTTTATGTAAGAACTATTGACAATTTCACGTACTTGGGAATCAATCTTGGAGGCAATTTCCTCAGAATATTCTGATTTATTCATCCAGTCGCGTCCTAAAAATACCTCTCCAGTCTGATTTTCTAGGGACAATGGGCCTAATTCAGACATCCCGAACCGTGTCACCATCTGCCGCGCCATCCCTGTCACCTGTTGCAAGTCATTACCTGCACCTGTGGTCACTTCTGGCTTACCAAAAACAATTTCCTCGGCAGCCCGACCGCCCAAAGTTGCAGTAATCCTGGCTTTGAGTTGGGAACGAGAAACTAATCCTTGTTCTTCGTTAGGAGTAAACCAAGTTAATCCCAGCGCTTGTCCCCGTGGGATGAGCGTGACTTTCTGCACAGGGTCATGGTCTTTGAGCAATGTACCTACTAAGGCGTGTCCAACTTCGTGGTAAGCAATCAAGCGCTTGTTTTTGCTATCTACTAAGGCTGTGCCTTCCATCCCTGCGACTACCCGATCCACAGCATTATCAATTTCCAGGATAGTTACAGCTTCTTTGCGCCTTCTGGCGGTGAGAATGGCAGCTTCGTTGAGTAAGTTGGCTAAATCTGCCCCGGTAAAACCAGGAGTGCGGCGAGCGATCGCTTCTAATGACACACTAGGATCGATTTTCTTATTCCGCGCGTGGACTTTTAAAATGTCCAGCCGTCCTTTAAGATCCGGTGCATCCACAATTACTTGCCGGTCAAAGCGTCCTGGTCTGAGTAGTGCTGTATCTAGTACATCTGGGCGGTTGGTGGCAGCAATAATAATGATGCCAGTATTGCCTTCAAACCCATCCATTTCAGTCAGCAGTTGGTTGAGGGTTTGTTCGCGCTCATCATTACCGCCACCGATACCAGCACCCCGCTGGCGTCCTACAGCGTCAATTTCATCGATAAATATTAGACAAGGAGCGTTATCTTTAGCTTTCTTAAACAGATCGCGCACACGGGATGCACCGACACCAACAAACATTTCCACAAATTCCGAACCGGAAATGCTGAAGAAGGGTACACCTGCTTCTCCAGCGATCGCTTTTGCAAGCAATGTTTTACCTGTACCAGGGGGGCCGACTAATAGCACTCCTTTGGGAATACGTGCCCCAACAGCGGTAAATCTTTCTGGTTGTTTGAGAAAAGTGACGACTTCTTCGAGTTCTTCTTTAGCTTCTTCAACTCCTGCGACATCTTCAAACTTCACTCCAGTTTTTGCCTCCATTTGGAAGCGTGCTTTGGATTTGCCAAAGTTCATTGCTTGGCTAGAAGCGTTAGTAGAGCGGCGGAGGAACAATAACATTAAAGCTACTAGTGGCAAAATCCACATGAGGTTGATCAACAGCCCAACAGCAGCTCTACTGTTAGCAGAGGAAACCTCACCAAAATCAACATTCCTTTCTTTAAGTATGTTAATTAACTCTGTATTTTGCGCTAAAAGTCTTACCTGTAGAGGTTGTGCATCTGGCTTTTGCCCCTGTAGATACACCCTTGCTATTTGTTCGGTTTCGTCTAACTCTACTTTTTTGACTTCTCCTTGCTTGGCTTTTCTAATCAACTCGCCATAATTTAGAGAGTCGCGCTCTGCTTTTTGTGCAAATGCAGGAGCACCCCCAAACATACCTGGCAACATGATCAAACTGGCTGCTAGCGCACCAGCCCAAGCAAGGCGTTTTGGTGAACGCTGTTTTATCAATGCTTTTTTTTCCAAATTAGTCATAATAATTACCTTTTGTCTGATGGCATAAGCTGAGGGCTGGTTTTATGCCTATTCTTCTAGCAAAAATTGCAATAACTGGAAATTACAGTTTTCTTATCTAGTCTAACTTCCATACAAAACCATTCCCAAATCTCTCTCGGCTTTGCCTAAACTCAAGCAGTTCGGATGAATCTACTCCTCAGTAGGATGACAAGCAAGCCAGCCTAGTATACCAATCATTATTAGGTTGGGTATTTAGTAACTATTGTGACAAAATTTTTCCTTCCTATTCGCCTCATCGTTCATCATAAAATTTTTCAGTGGATTGTAATTTGACATATTACGACACAAATCGCTAATATAAGCATAATCATAATGACTTCGTTTATTAAAAATCTGGTAATAGTATCTAGTTAGTAGTTTGTAGGTTAATTATGGTAAGAATTGTTGGTATTGGTGGTAGTTTAAGACCCAACTCCTATACTCAGATCGCTTTGCAAGTTGCAGCGCAACGTGTAGAAGCCCTGGGTGCGGAGATAGAAATTCTCGATTTGCGGCAGTTACAGCTACCGTTTTGCAATGGTGAAAAAGAGTATGTAGAGTACCCAGATGTTCAGCGGTTACGAAATGCCGTTAGTCGCGCCGATGGGTTAATTTTAGCGACACCTGAGTATCATGGGGGCGTTAGTGGTGTTCTCAAAAATGCCCTAGATTTGATGAGCTTTGAGGAACTATCTGATAAAGTGACCGGACTGATTAGCGTGTTGGGAGGTCAGTCTAATAGCAACGCCCTGAATGAATTACGGCTAATTGTCCGCTGGGTGCATGGCTGGGTGATTCCAGAACAAATTGCCATAGGACAAGCTTGGGGTGCTTTCAATCCTGAAGGCAAGTTGCTGGATGAAAAACTTTCTCAACGATTTGATCAATTCGCTCAGAGTTTAGTTGACAACACTCGCAAACTGCGGGATGTTGCTTGAGAATTAGCGACCAGGAGTAAGGAGCTATAAGTTATTAACTCCTTACTCCTAACTTTTTAATGATGGTGATGATGATGATTTGCAGTTAACTGAGGGTTAACAGCCATCGCTACCTCATTTTTCAGCTCGCCAATATGAGCATTTGCCCATTCAGCAGCCATCGCTAAAAATTCCGGATGGTCGTTAACACAAGCCATTTGCACATAGTTCACATCAGAATGCTTTTTATCCAAAGCGTGAATGATGTGATGTACATCCAATAGAGTTTCGTGATTTTCTGTCGCAAAACCAATTGGCATAAATATGACTACTTTTGCACCCAATTGAATAAGGTTATTAGCAGCTTGCTCTGCATTTGGCACTGTCCATTCAATTAAGGGTGTATCGTGATTGAGCCAACCCACTGAGATTAAAGGATAACGGTTAATTAATTTATCACGTACCAAGTCGTATAGTGCCTGACTTTCGGTAATCCCAGAGGTGAATCCTTTGGCTTTGTGCGGACAGCCGTGATTCATTAACACAATGCCAATTTGAGAAGGTAGATAGGCTGCTGCTAAATCAGCAGTAATTTTCTCTTCAACCAAATGAGCCATCAAATCGATGTAAGCTGGTTCGTTGAAGAAAGAAGGAATGTAACGCTGTGCTTTAACCCAGTGTTCTTCACCATCGCTCAACTCAGTTAGAGCATTGTTAACTTGCTCGATCGCAATACCACTGGTAAAAATTGAATCAACAACTAACAGTGGGTAAATTAAAATTTTGTCAAAGCCTTGGTTTTTAATTTCTGCTAAGACTTGATTGGGTAAGAAGGGGGCACAGAAGTTGAAGGCTTTGAAGACTTGGACATCATCACCCCACTTTGCTTGTAGATTCTTCTCGATCCCAGCGCGTTGCTGTTCAAAGATGGCGTTATGTGGGGAAATAAAATCATGATGTGTATGTCCCCACTCATGCCGATCAAATAATGCTAAAAGCTTTGCCAGAGGGGGATAAACCCAGGTTGGTACTGGCGCAAATTTTGCTGTTAGTAGATTTAAAGCTTGTTCGTTATAGTTGGCGAAATCTTCGTAGCTTTCGACTTCGCCGTAGCCCATAAGCAATACGGCTACACGGTCTTGACCTGATAGATGCTCGTGGGTGTGTTGTACTTTTTCCGGCGTGGCAACCACAATTAGTTCCTCAATATAACCAGAGTGCAGAGAATATAGGGAATAGTTTGCACATTTTCCCTACTTGTAACTTATTATCCCATCCAGGGGGATAGGATAGGTGGGAAAATCAAGATAATACATCAAAAGACATAAAAAACTTACGTGGGGCATTGGGCATTGGGCATTGGGCATTGGGCATTGGGCATTGGGCATTGGGCATTGGGCATTGGGCATTGGGCATTGGGCAT